>JAVJQK010000080.1 GCA_040218145.1 Sandaracinaceae bacterium
CTGCACCGAGCGCGGCCACGTCCTGCTCACGGGCGAGCCCGGTGTCGGCAAGACCTGCGTGCTCCGCGCCCTGCGCCAACGTCTGCCGAGAGCGCGCTTCCGCCTCACCTACTGCCACAACGCCACCCTCGGACGGCGCGACTTCTACCGCCACATCTGCCTGGCTCTGGGGCTCAGCCCGAAGGCCACCGCGGCGGCCGTCTTCTACGCGATCACCCAGCACGTGCAGGAGCAGCGCGAGGAGCAGACCCACCCCGTCTTCCTCCTCGACGAGGCTCACCTGCTCCACCAGCAGGTCCTCGCTCATCTGCATATCCTGGCGAACTACGAGTGGGACCGTAGCCCCTTGCTGTCGCTCGTCCTCGTCGGACTGCCCGAGCTCGACACCCGCATGCGCCTGCGCGTCAACCGCTCCCTCTACTCCCGCATCCAGACTCGACTCTGCCTGGGTGAGGCCCAGCCCGACGACACCGCCGAGTACCTCGCCCACCGTCTCGCCCTCGCGGGATGCGACAAGGTCCTCTTCGACAGCGACGCCATCGCGCTCCTCCACGAGGCCAGCGACGGACGGCTGCGCGACATCGATCGCATCGCCACCGACGCGCTCAAGCGCGCCGCACGACGAAAGCACAAGCGCGTCGACCGCGCCCTCGTCGACGCTTCGCGCGACGACGACATCATCGACTGACCGCCCTGCGCCGCACTCGAGGGCCATCGCGAACGGCGCGTCCACGCCGGGCTACGCGGTGGCCCTCATCTCCGTCCGTCCCCCGCCGCCCCCGATGCCCATCACGCGCGGCCCAGCCCCGCCGCGTCGGAGATGCCCATCACGTAGCCCGCCCGACGCTCCCTCGAATGCCGTGCGTGGCAACAGGGGAGCGCGCCGTCATCCCCGCCGAAGACAGGGAAGGCGCGCGGGCGGCGGCGCGTAGGTGAGGCGATGGCGGAGCTCCTCGGCACGCGCTGGATCGACGCGTTGGACTCGCGGCGTTACGCGGTCTCGCTCGAGACGCTCACCGGCGGCACGGCGCCGATGCTCTCGGGCGTCGAGGCCATCCGGCTCGTCACCGCGTCGCTGGAGCCACGGCTGCGAGACGCCGGGCTCGAGGCGCGGCTGGGGAAGATCGTCTCGGGTCGAGGCGGGTGCGAGGCGGGGCTCTACTTCGACCGCGGCTTCGCCGAGGGCGCGGTGGTGTCGCTGAGCTGCCCCCCGCTGGCGACCGACGTGACCGTCCTCGTGGGCCGCTCGTCCCCGCTGCTCCGGAGCCTCGTGTGGGGCAGCTTGATCGGAGGGTGCGCCCTCGGCCTGCTCGCCGCGGCCTTCGTGCTCCCCGACACCTGGGACGGCCAGCTCAAGCTCGCGCTCGGGCTGCTCGGTGGCGTGGCCCTCGCCCTGCCGGCCATGGCGATGGGAATGCGCGTCCCGTTCCTCGCCGGCGGGTCCTCGTGGGAGCTCGCGGACGCGCTCGACGCGGTCGTCGTCCCGTGGCTCGACGGCCTCGCCCCGCCGAAGCGCAAGAAGCGGCGAAAGAAGAAGCGCCCGTCACCGGAGTGACGACGCCTGCGCGCCGGCAGGAAGGAAGGCGTGGGCCTCGGTCGCGTAGGATGCGCGATGAACTGCGAAGCGTGCGGCAAGAACAACGACTCGGACGCCCGGTTCTGCACCGGCTGCGCGGGGCCGCTCCCGCTCGCCGACGCCCCCGATCCCACGCGCGGCGAGGGCGGCATCCCCGCCGGACGGATCATCGGGCTCGTCCTCGGCCTCGCCGTGCTCGGCTTCAGCGCCATGCGCCTCGCCAACCGCCCCAGCATGCAGATCGAGACGATCAACATGCCCGCGCCCCAGTACCGCGCGCCCGAGGCGCCGGTCGCTCCGAACGTGCGCGAGGAGGCCCCCGCGCGACCGCCCACCGAGACCGAGCGGCTGCTCGCGGGCACCTGGGTCGCGAGGGTCGGCCAGGACGCACCGCGGCGCGCGTCGGCCGAGGCGTCGATGGTGCAGATCGGCGCTCTACGCCAAGGCCACGTCGACACCATCGAGCGCTGCGTGTGGCTCGAGCTCTACGAGAACCTGCGCGGCTTCGCTCATGAATGCGGGGTGATGAACGGAGAGCCGAGCGTGCTCGAGCAGACCGATGCCGTGACGGGGCGCTCCACGTCGCTCGGCGCGTCGCTGCGATGGAGCCTCGACGGTCGCCGGCTCCGCCTCGAGTACGACGAGGACATGCGCGTCGGCGGAGTGACCTTCCGCGCCACCGAGCTCGAGCTCCCGACGGGCAGCCCCCCGTTCGAGGTCGTCCAGACCTTCCCCGAGCGCGAGGTCCCGGCGCAGCATCACCGCTTCGAGGTGTTCAGCGGGAGCTACCTCGGCGACACCGACCCGATCTGAGCCCTCCGCGCATTAAACCTCTCCCGCCCGCGCGTTAAACGCGCCCTTAAACCGGCGCGGGAGCCCCCGCAACCATTGCACGCCGACTTGGCCGCTCGTAGGTAGAGCCGCGAGCTGCAGGAGGCGACGACCGGTCGCTGACCTGGCGGCTCCCGAGGAGTGGTCCACGAAGAGCCGGTCTGCGTTCGCTGTTCTCTACGTGTCGCTGTCCGCCACCCTCGTCGCGTGCGCGGAAGGCGACCCTCGTGGCGCCCCCGACTGCATGAGCGAGGGCACGTGCGTCGACGCGGCGCCCTGCCTCGAGGGCGTCTGTGAGGAGTCGGACGCGGGCGTCGCGCCTCCCGACGCCGGCCCAGAGCCCTGCTGCGCGGACGGCGGCGAGAGCTCGCTCGACGGCGGCGTCCCTGCGCCGGACGGCGGGGACGACTGCGGGCCCGCGTGTGCGTGCGCGGCCCCGACGGGGTCTTGCAACTTCACCGCCCTCGCGATGGGCGCTGCGCATGGCTGCGGAGTCGACGTGAGCGGCTCGGTGCTCTGCTGGGGATCGAATCTGCAGGGCGCCACGGGGCCATCGCCTGGCCTCCACGATGGGCGAATCGCCGTGGTGCCTGGCGTCGTCGACGCGGTGGAGGTCGCCGCAGGTTCGGTCCACACCTGTGCCCTGGAGCGCGACGGCGACGTCCTCTGCTGGGGCCGCAACCAGCACGGCGAGCTCGGACGCGGAGCTCCCTATGGGGATGAGCCGCGGCCGGAGGCGGCGCGCGTCGATCTCGCCGAGGCCATGGTGGGGATCACCGCCGACGGGTTCCGGACGTGCGCGTGGTCGACCGGGCCCGGGGGAGACGTCTACTGCTGGGGCGGCCCACCGTCCCGGATCTCGCCGCAGGCGATGGGCCTGCCCAACACCGCGCAGGCGTGCGTGGACGAAGAGATGCTCTGCGTGCTGGACGACGATGGCATCACACGTTGCGTGGAGCACGCGTCCACCGGCGCGCCCGCCGTCGTGAGCGGGCTAACCCGCACGGTGGGCCTGGCCTGCGGGGGCACGAGTCGATGCGCGATCGACGACGAAGGCAGCGCCCGCTGCTGGGAGCGACGCGCCGCGCCCGCGCTGGACCGCGACCTCGCCGACGCCCGGAGCGTCGCCCTGGACTGGCAGCGCTGTGTCGCTCGCGGCTCCGGCGTCGCCTACTGCCGCGGCCGGACGCATTCGCGGCTCGTCTCGGTGACCGAGCCCCTGAACCGCGTCTTCACGGCCGGGACTGGCGCGATGGCGCTGAGCGAATCGGGTCGCGCCTACGCGTGGGGAGGCCCCATCACCCAACCCTCCTTCGCGGGGCGGCCCGTGACGGCAGACCTCCCGGTGGACCCGGGCCCCCGCGACGTGACCGCCGTCGTCGTCGGCGATGGGACCTGCGCCACCGACGCGGCCGGTGAGACCACGTGCTGGCGCGACTCCACCCCCGCTCCCCTCGGCGGCCCGCGACCCATGGAGCGCATCGAGCTCTTCGAGCGGGGGCATGGCTGTGGCGTGCACGCGAGCAACGCGCATTGCTGGGGAGAGAACCGCTTCGATCGGCTCGGCGACTCCACGCCCGGAACACGAGCGCCCACCCCGGTCACCCTGCCCGCGTCCGCCGGCTCGGTGGTCAGCGTCTCGGTCGCCCGCAGCTTCGCCTGCGCCCTGGACGACCTGGGGGCCGTCTACTGCTGGGGATCGGTCCCCTCCGTGGGCCCGACGGCGCCCCGAAGGGTAGTGGTCGAAGGCGTGGCACAGGTGGCGAGCACCGACGGCGTGATCTGCGTCCGCCGCACGGACGGCACCGCGCAGTGCTGGGGCACGGGCCCGATCGGCAACGGCGCGGCGGCGTCCAGGGATCCGGCCACCGTCAGCGGGTTGAGCGGCGTGATGGACCTCGCCATCGGGTCCTCGCACGCCTGCGCCGTCCTCGACGACGGAAGCGCGCGGTGCTGGGGCCAGAGCTCCTGGGGCGCGCTGGGTGACGGAAGCCGCGCCGACCAGCGAGTCGAGGCGCTGACTCCCGTGCGCGTCCTGGGCATCACCGACGCCGTGAGCGTGGCGGCCGGCGGCGACACCACTTGCTTCCTCCGGCGCGGCGGCGCCGTCCAGTGCACGGGGCAGCGCCCAGGCGACGGCCACGGCCTCGCCCGCGGCGTCCCCGTGCCCGTACCCGGCCTGACCGACGTGGTGGAGCTGGCCGCGGGCATCCGCGCGGTCTGCGCGAGGACGGGGCGCGGCGAGCTGCGCTGCTGGGGAGAGGTCGCCGCGTTCCGCACGCCCAGCGCCCCGTGTCTCGAAGCCCGGCGAGAGCTCGAGGAGGCCGAGGAGCTGCTGTGCGCGCCCTGACCGCGCGCGCCTCTCGCGCCTCGCGCTGCGCCCCCTGAGCGCTCCCGAACGGGCAGCCCCGTTGGATTTCGCACCCCAACTGCCTCGAACGCGTTGACTCGTTCCGGGGCGTTTCAGGTAGCTTCAGAGTCTCGCTTCACCAGGCGCTCGGCTGGGGACGAGTCGAGACTCATGTCGCACCAGAAGCCATCACCGTGCATCTTGCGCAAGCTCTCCCTGGATGACCCGCGGTGGGCTGATCTCAGCGCTCCCTGGCCCGGTGTTGCCGGCAAGGTTCCGAGCTTGCTCGATGCGCTACAGAGCAACCCATCGTTCGACTTCTCAGGTCATTCGGCCTGGGCCGAGCTGCACGACATCATCTACCATCAGGGCAGTTGCTACGAGTCCACGTACGCAACGGTCCCGTATCTTGTCGAACTGGGCCTAGACCATCCGCCGGACCGTTCGGAAGAGCTCTGGATCAGCGTCGGGTACATCGCCGCGAACTACCGAGTGGATGGCGAGCCGATACCCCGAGACCTGGCCCCCGCCTTCAAGACGGCACTGAGAATCGCGGAGCCTCGCTGCCTGGAAGTGCTTCTGTCCGAACCATGGACTGGCGAGGAGAGCTGCTATCTCGCGCTCGCGGCGGTCGCTCTGTCTGGTCATCCCATCGGCCTCCTGATCACCACCGATCTCATGCTCGACGACAGCGTACGAGAAGCCACGTGTCCCGGGTGCGAAGCCAACTTCGTCTTCTCATTGCAAGACGCTGGAATTGCAACGTACAGCTCGGATCCTCCCCTCGCGGACTTTCCCCTCGAGCCCGACGAATCTCAGCCTCGTCGAGTGGCTGCCCTTCGATGCATCGGGGACGAGCAAGAGACACCGTGGCGGCGTGTGGCTGAGCAGCTCGCGTCTGCCCGAGCCCTGGACGACGGCGACATACCGGAGGAGTTCTTCGTGCAATGGCGCGAGGAGCTCGACGCCGCTGTGAGACAGTGCCGGCTCGGCCTTCGCGGCGGCGACGTTCGATCTGTCGCGTGCGTCGTCGGCGGTCTGCTCGCGCTCAAGGGAGAACCGGGGCGGGCGAGCCGGTTCCTGAGGTTGGCGGGGCGCCTACGCTGCCCGTCATGCGAGCTCGACTACGACATCGTCGACGCCATGGACGACTTGTCGGCGCGAGCTCGTGCGAGGTTCTCGCGTCCGTGATCAGTCGCAGCTTCGGTGAAGCCGCGTCGAGCTGGCAGGCTCCAGGGGGACGCTCTTCGTCTTATCGTCATTCGCGCTCGCCGAGGTCCGTTTGACGACAAGAGGAGGAGCGTCCCTCTCGTCGCGCCTCCCGCCAGCTGCCGTAGGCCGCCGGAGACTTCGAGCTCACTCCAGGGGCACGGGCGGCGGACGCTCCTCGATCCTCACGGCGGTTCCGGTCGCGACGACCGCCAGCATCAGCGAGCCTTTCCCGGATAGCTCCGAGACCGAGTAGGACACGCCCACCACCGCGTCGGCGACCAGCTTCCTTCCCTTCGCCCGGAGCTCTTCGGTGCAGGTGCTGACGGCGCCCTTCAGGAGCCTCTCGAGATTCTCGACTCGCCCGCCCAACAGGTCGCCCAGGCCGGCGAGGAGCTCGTGACCCCAGTGGACGCCTTGCACACACTCGGCGTGTACGACCCCGAGGCTCTCCAGCAGAGTCTCGCCCGCGACCTCCGGCAGGGTGCTGATCTGTGGGTCCACCCGCAGCTCTTCACGTGTCGGCTGTCGGAACTGCGTCACTGGTCTCCAGGCCGGCGCCGCGCGGTGCCAGTAGAGCGCCTGAGGCTGGAGCGCTCCGGCGTCCCACAGCTGACGTAGTTCGTTCACGCCGAAGGGCCCCTGCACGTCATCGGGCCCCTGGGCGATGAAGAGACGCACATCGGACATTGCCTCCTCCTTCGGCTGGAAGGGTATCGCACGGCGGAGGGCGACAAGAAGCCGGGGTTCGGCCATGGCCCGCGCCCGCTCGGTCAAGGGCCCCCTCGTGCACTCTCGAGGAGCACGCGCGGAGCCCTGGGGGTGTAGCAAGTTCGCTCTAGTGCCCGGGCGACGGACTCGAGCAACAATGCTCGTATACCGCGCGCGGGTGTTTGCGTAGCATGCGCGCAGGGATCGATGACGAAGAGCGAGGACGCGGGGCTCCCGTCGGGGCTGTACGACGAGATCATCACGCGCGCGCTCGAGCGCCGCTTGGAGACCGACGGGCTCGTGCACGAGCGCGTCTCCCTCAGCCCGGACACCGCGTCGGAGCCGCTCGCCCGGTACGTCTATCGGTTCGCCTCCTCGCTGCTCTCCTCGGTGAAGGGCAAGGACAAGGAGCGCATCGCCAAGCAGGTGGAGCTGACCAACCAGTTCCTCCAGTGGCTCTCGGGCCCCGACGGCGCGGCCGAGGAGGACCAGGTCACGGCCGAGCGGCTCCTGCAGGTGCACCGCCAGGGCGACGCGCGCCTGGGGACCGGGCAGGTGCAGCGGCCCTCCATCCCGCTGCGGCACAGCGACCTCATCGTCAACGGCCCGAAGGACCTGCGCGTGGGCCGCGAGATCCAGCACGAGCTCGCCTCGGCCGACCGGGTCGACGTGCTGGTCTCCTTCGTGAAGTGGAGCGGCTTCGTCGAGCTGCGCGACGCCCTGCGCGCGTTCAGCGACCGACACGGCGGCGCGCCCCCGCTCCGCGTGCTGACCACCACCTACATGGGCGCCACCGACCACGAGGCGCTCGACGCGCTCATCGAGCTCGGCGCCGACGTCCGCGTGAACTACGACACCCGGCGCACGCGCCTCCACGCCAAGGCCTGGCTCTTCCACCGCGAGACCGGCTTCTCCACCGGCGTCATCGGCTCGTCCAACCTCTCCTACGCCGCGCTCCGCGACGGCTGCGAGTGGAACGTCCGCCTCTCCAACGTCGACAACCCCGCCATCCTCAAGAAGTTCGAGGCGACCTTCGAGCAGTACTGGGACGAGGCCGCGTTCGAGCCCTACGACCGCGAGCGCTTCATCAAAGTGCTCGCCGCGCGCCGCAGCTCCCAGCTCGACGCGCTCGCCGCGGTCGTCCGCCTGCACCCCTACCCGCACCAGACCGCCGTGCTCCAGGCGCTCGAGGCGGAGCGGCTCAACGGCCACAACAAGAACCTCGTCGTCGCGGCGACGGGCACGGGCAAGACCGTGATGGCCGCGCTCGACTACAAGGCCCTGTGCAAGCGGCTCGGCGGCCGCCCCAGCCTGCTGTTCGTCGCGCACCGCCGCGAGATCCTCACCAAGAGCCAGGCGACCTATCGCGCCGCCCTGGGCGACGGGAACTTCGGCGAGCTGCTCACCGGCAGCGACAAGCCGCTCGTCGGCCGCCACGTCTTCGCGAGCATCCAGTCCCTGCACGGCCGCCGCCTCGAGGACCTCGCGCCCGACGCCTACGACGTGGTCGTCGTCGACGAGTTCCACCACTCCGAGGCGGCCACCTACACCGCGCTGCTCAACCACCTCGACCCGAGAATCCTCCTCGGTCTCACCGCCACCCCGGAGCGCACCGACGGCCAGTCCATCCTCCACTGGTTCGGCCACCGCGTCGCGGCCGAGTCGCGCCTCTGGGACGCGCTCGACCAGGGCCTGCTCGTGCCCTTCCAGTACTTCGGCGTCGACGACAAGACCGACCTGAGCCAGGTCGACTTCCGCGGCGGCCGCTACAGCGTCGCCTCCCTCGAGAAGGTCTACACCGCCGACGAGCACCGCGCGCGCCACGTCCTGCGCGCCCTGTCCGAGCGCGTGCGCAACCCCGTGGAGATGCGCGCCCTCGGCTTCTGCGTCTCGGTCAAGCACGCCGCCTTCATGGCCGCCTTCTTCAACCGGCACGGCCTCCCCGCCGTCAGCGTGACCGGAGACACCCCCACCGCCGCGCGCGAGGCGGCCGTGAAGCAGCTCGCGGCCGGCGAGCTCTGCGCCATCTTCACCGTCGACGTCTTCAACGAGGGCGTCGACATCCCGTCGGTCGACACCGTGCTCTTCCTGCGCCCGACCGAGAGCGCCACCCTCTACCTCCAGCAGCTCGGCCGCGGCCTCCGCCTCCACGAAGACAAGAGCTGCCTGACCGTGCTCGACTTCATCGGCCGCGCGAACCGGAGCTTCCGCTTCGACCGCCGCTTCCGCGCCCTGATGGGCGGCGGCACCCGCGCCGAGGTGAGCGAGGCCGTAGAAGACGGCTTCCCGCGCCTCCCGTCTGGCTGCTCCATCCAGCTCGAGGAGGAGGCCCAGCGCTCCGTGCTCGAGAACATCAAGCGCACCCTCTCGAACTGGAGCGCCCTCGCGGAGGATCTCGTCGAGGACTGGCCGCTCGCCACCTTCCTCGAGCGCGCCGACGTCGACCTGCGCGAGCTCTACCTGACCCGCCGCTCCTTCTCGCAGCTCCGCCAGCAGCGCGGCTTCGTCCAAGACGTCGCCGACAACGCCATCACCCGCGCGCTCCCGCGGACCGTGCACGTGGACGACGAGGACCGCCTCTCCCATTGGCGCTGGTGGCTCGACCAGGCGCGCCCGCCCAAGCCCGACCCGACCGACCCGAGGCAGGTCATGTTCTTCGCGCTGCTCGGCCAGTCGCGGCGCAAGCTCGACGAGCTGGGCGACTTCTTCGACGAGCTCTGGTCCGACCCCGTCCTGATGAGCGAGCTGCGCCAGCTCTTCGCGCTGCTGGACGACCGCCGCCGCAAGCCCACCTACGTCCTGCCCGGCCTCCCGTTCCAGGTCCACGCCACCTACAGCCGCGACGAGGTCAGCGCCGGCCTCGTCGAGGTGCGCAAGGGCAAGCTCCTGCGCACCCAGGGCGGCGTCTTCAAGTGCGACCGCCACCGCTGCGACGTCCTCTTCGTCACGCTCGAGAAGGACGAGAAGGACTTCACCCCGACCACGCTCTACAACGACTACCCCATGTCCCAGCGCCGCTTCCACTGGGAGACGCAGGCGCGCGTGGGGTCGCAGACGGGGCGCCGCTATCGCGAGCCGCCGGACGGGTGGCGGATCCTAATGTTCGCGCGGCAGGCGAAGAAGGACGAGCGCGGCCAGACGATGCCGTACCTCTTCCTCGGGCCGGTGCGCTGCGTGTCAGCGTCGGGGGACCGGCCGATCCAGATCGTGTGGGAGCTGGAGCGGGAGATGCCGGCGGCATGGTTCAGCGAGGTGAAGATTGCCGCGGGCTAGCGATAGATCCAACCCAGGGGTTGACCTCACATGAGGCTACCTGTGGCCTGCGTTCGTTGAACGAAGTGGATGCGCGTCGTCTAAACTTCGGTACCCCAGCTGACCTGGAGCTGGGCGCCAAGACGTTTCGCCTATTCCGTGCCGTCTTCGGGGATCTCCAGGCTGTCCCTACGGCAGAGCCCCGAACTCAGATCGTGATAGGTTCTCGCCGCCTAGAATGGCGTCCCGGGCTCACCGGTTCGAAGGCTGGAGACAAGTGATGCTGAAACACGAGGCTTCCACGTCATGCGACGAGGCACGCATGGGGAGGCACGCGGGCCGCGCCAAGGGCGCCCCACCGAGGCCATCATGATCACGCGCGCAGCTTCAGAGCGAACTCGGTCCGAGACACCGGGGGACTCCTTCAGCTCTGCCGTAAGGCCGCTCGTGAACGGCCGAACGATCTCTCGCCAACGCCTCCTGGGGGCGTACTACACGCCGGACCCGATTGCGGAAGCGCTGGTTCGCTGGGCGCTCGGAGGGGCGCCAGGGAGGCTCCTCGACCCTAGCTTTGGCGGCTGCGCCTTCCTCGAAGCGGGCGCCAGGGTCATGGAAGAGATGGGGAGTACGGTTGGGGGGGAAATGGTCTTCGGGGTCGATGTCGACGCCGACTGCATACGGCACGTCAAGAGGAGCTCCCGGCTGCGCGAGCGCAACTGTACGTTCGAGGACTTTCTCGCCCTTTCGCCGGCGGACCTACCAGGTGCACCGTTTCAAGCGGTCGTCGGGAATCCCCCGTATGTCCGGCATCACTGGGTGAAGGACGAGAAACGGACCGTGGCTCGCCGCATCGCCGACGAGAGCTCCGTCGTACTGGCGGAGACGGCGAGTCTCTGGGCTTACTTCGTGGTGCACGCGCTAGCCTTCATGGCAGAAGGCGGTCGTCTCGCGTTGCTGGTCCCCGAAGCGATCCTCCAGGCCGACTACGCCGACGCGGTCCGAAGTGTCCTGGAGTCTAGCTTTCGCCGGGTGCGCCTCGTGCACCTACGCGAGCGTCTATTCGATGGCACCGATGAGCCTGTAGTGGTCGCTCTTGGGGAGGGGTTTGGCGAGCCCGGAACGCTTTCGGTCCACTCGTTGGACACCGCGGCCGAGCTAGAGGCGCTGTTGCGTGGCGTCGCGATCCCCGGGCCGCACACTACTGTCGCGAATGGCCGCCGTGTGCTTCCTGAGGCCCTCAAGGTCATGGAATCCGTGCAGGGCACGGGCCAGACTATGCGGTTCGATAGCGTGGCTAGCACTCGAATCGGAATAGTGACAGGTGCGAACAGCCACTTTATACGAACACAAGATGAGCTGGCGGACCTTGGCGTTCCGTCCAGAGCGCGCACCGGCATCGTGGCGCGGACGAAGTGGCTCTCCGGCCTCGAGTTTACGGAGGAGGACCACCACGCAGTGGCGAGGTCGGGCTGCAGAGCGTTCCTAGTACGACCTACCCCTGCGCTCGAGACCCGGCCCGGCATCGCGCGGTGGGTGGCGGAGGGAGAAGCCGCAGGCGTGCATGAGCATCACCAGTGCGTGAGGCGGGAGCCATGGTTCAGGGTCAGCCTGCCGCCTCGACCAGATGCATTCGTGACGTCGACTCGGTTGGGTCCTCCGCTTCTGGTGCTGAATCGGACGAGCTATCGGTGCACTAATGCCCTCTATGCCGTGCGACTGAACCTGACCGACGCGGTTCTTCCCGAATGCATCGCACTCGGTTTCCTCACGACATTCGTTGCCCTCTGGGCCGAACTGAATGGGCGCCGGTACGGCGGGGGTGTCCTCAAAGTCGATCTCGGGGCGCTCGCAGAGCTGCCCCTGCCGGTCGTACCCGGGTGTGCTTCCTCGTTCGTCGCCGCCAACAATGCTCTACGGGAAGGCAAGGAGGAGCTCGCCCGCAACATCGCCGATCGTGTTGTCCTGCGGCATGGACTTGGGCTCTCCCAGCGTGCGATCGATACCATGGGCCGCGCTCGCGAGGACCTGGTCCGGCAGCGGATTCCCGACGCGAAGGAGTCCTGATCGTGGCGAACTTCACCGTAGATACACATCTGTTCCGCGAGCTCGGCGAGCTCCTCGTTGGTCGCGATTCGACGGCGCTAATCGAGCTAATCAAGAACTCCTATGACGCGGATGCAACAGAGGTCGTCGTACTTGGCCAGCATCTAAGCGAGCCCGATAAGGGATTGATTGTCATCACCGACAACGGAACCGGCATGACTCCGGGTCAGTTCGAGCGGGGATTTCTGCGCGTCGCCTCGCGACTGAAGGAGGACGGAGAGCGCAGGTCCCTGCTGCTAAAGCGGCGATATACTGGCGCCAAGGGTATCGGGCGGCTCGCGGCCCACAAGTTGGCCCGGCTGCTCAACGTGGACAGCATTCCGCATCGATCTACCGACCGGAGCGCTGACGGAAAGGCCGTTAAAGCACGTATCGATTGGGACGTTATCGAGACCTTCGAAACGCTAGACGACATCGCTGGCGACACGGCCGTTCGGGTACAACACAAGAAGGTGCCGCCGCGCGCGGCGAGCGGCACTACACTCCGGCTATCTAAGCTAAGGCGACGATGGACTGAAACCGAGCGCGCTCGCTTCTTTGCAGAGGTCCAGTCGTTCGCTCCGCCAGACTTCCTCACGCGTCCTCTTCGGAAGTCCGTTCTTCCAGAGCCGCTTCTCTTCGACGCTCCCCTTGTTCGTGTAGCCGAATCTGACGGGCAGAAGTTCACGGTATCGTTGGAGGGGGAGTTCGCTTCCGGTGACGACTACTGGCGACTGATGGAAGATCACGCGTCTTGGGTCATCGAGATCAGATGTCGACCCGGTGACAAGACGGTCCAGTATGCAATTGCCCCAACAAAAACCACGTTGAAGACGCTGCCAGAGTCTCAGCGCTACGAGACAGCGCTGCCGCATCCTGCGCCGGGGGAGGGCCCGTTCTTCGACGCTCGCATCTTCCTTCGAGTTGGTCAGTCGTCGGTGAGGGGGGCACAACGTACTTGGATGAATCGGTCCAGCGGCGTTCGGGTGTACATGGAGGGCTTTCGGGTTCTGCCCTACGGCGAGCCGCTGAACGACTGGCTCAGAATCGATGCTGACGTAGCTCGTCGCACTCGGACAGACCGTCTAAGCCGTTGGGATCTGAGCGATCTCATGCATGAGGACGACAAGGACGGGCTTCTCACGGCGTTCCCCAACAGTGCCTACTTCGGCGGCGTATTTCTTACGTATGAACACGCGGAGAACTTGCGGATGTTGGTGAACCGAGAGGGGTTCATACCTGAGGCTGGATATGATCACCTAGTACTGCTGGTACGCACGGGAATTGATCTATGCTTGAGGGTCTACGCCGCAGCCTCATACCCGCAACGTAGGGCAAGAAAAGAACGTCGGGAGAAGAAGAAGCAAGGCAAGAAGAAGAACGCTAAGCACTCCGATCTTATGCGGGCCGCGGCGACCCCGTTGTCGCTGCGAGAGAAGTTGCGCGAAGTAGCGGAGGTGCTGTCCAAAGCTCGAGCTCACGTTGTGGCGACTGCGGAGGGCCAGGAGGGCGCTGCCCTGGTCGAGAAGATCGAGAACACACTCGAAGACCTACAGAGCCAAGTTGATCAAGCCGACGAGATGATATCTGAGCAGTCGTTGCTGCGGGTACTCGCCTCGGTCGGGACCCAGATGTCAGCGTTCGTTCACGAAATCCGTGCGCTGCTCGGCGCGAGCCAGGCGGTCGAGCACGCTGTCGAAAGCCTGACCTCGGACGGCGGACTCGCACGAGATCAGAAGAGGAGGCTGAAGAGAATTCAGCAGGCTATCGGCGATCTTCGGCGGGGGCTGGAGCGCGAGGCTTCCTACCTTACCGATATAGTTACTCCCGATGCTCGTCGCCGGCGTTCACGGCAGAAGCTCTTCGAACGACTCGACGTCGCCAGCCGTCTCCTCTCCAACGCCGCCCAGAGGCGGGGGATCCAGATCGAAAACTCGATTCCCCCCACCATCAAGTCACCGCCGATGTTCCCCGCAGAGCTCACGGCAGTCTTCACGAACCTGCTGAGCAACGCCGTTAAGGCAGCCGGAAAGGGTGGCCGAATCCACGCATCGGCGCACCATCGCGACGACGGCGCAGTCCGCGTGCTGTTGCAGAACACGGGCGATGCGGTGGACCTCGAACAGGGCGAGACTTGGTTCCGACCCTTCGAGTCGACGACAGCCGAAGTCGACCCGGTTCTGGGCCAGGGCATGGGCCTCGGCTTGCCGATCACCCGTCGCATGCTGGAAGACTACGGAGCCGAGATTCGCTTCGTTCCGCCTGACGACACTTCGTTCGCGACGGCCGTTCAGATCATCTTCCCCGGAGACAGGTAGGCCAATGGCTGACGAAGACCTCCCCCGCATCCTTATCGTGGATGACGTCGACGCTGCGGAGCATGAGCTTGGCCTTGTCGATCGAGCGGGCTCGAGAGCGAAGCACCCGAACGAGGTAGAGGGAGGGGACCTTGACTGGGCTGATCTGGTTCTGATGGACTTTATGATCGAGTGCTGGACCGAGCGGGAAGAGGTTGACCAGGTCGGCCTTCGTCCACTCAATGGACTAGCGCTTTCGGCAGTTCTCCGCGAGCACGCCGACAGTCAGAACGGCGACGACCACGACTACACGGCGTTCGCTATTCACACAGGCAAAGTTGAGAATGTCTCTCGACGCCTTCACACCTCGAACAAGGCAGCCCATGTGGTTGCCAGGCTCAACAACCTCGAGTGGGTGTTCGACAAATCAGATGGCTCGCGCTTCCAGCGCGCAGCAGAGTTGGCAGCGGCGGTCAAGCTTATCTCGAACTCTTGGCAAGAAGTCGAGGATGGTGGCGTCGAAGCTGCACTTGAGCGTCTCCTGGGCTTGGACGCCAGTGCGCTCTGGCGCTCACGCGCCTTTGACGACGTCGTGCTGTGCCAAGTGCCACTGTCCGCGTATTCTGCTGGCACAAACGGCTTGTTGTTTCTGCGGTGGCTACTCCACTCGATCCTGCCCTACCCGACCTTCCTCTGGGCGGAGCAGTGGGTGGCGGCGCGACTTCGGATCACTCCGTCGGCGCTGCGCAGCGTGCTTGACGGCGATTCGCCCCTGGCATCCGACCTCAAGGCCTGTCGCTACGGCGGAATCCTCGAAGGGTTCCTGGGCCCGCGATGGTGGCGCGCGGGTATTGAGCAGTACGCGTGGGGAGTCCGAGCTGACAGTGCCAGGGACCCGGATGTGTTCCATACGAAGCTAGAGGAGCGGGCGCGCACGGAATTGGAGCGGCTCTTGATTGCATCACCGGTGGTTTGCATCGGACGCGACCTGACACCTGTCGACGAGCTATGCAGCATCGAGGACGCCGTTCGAATGGTGCCGGACCTCTGGCCCGCGTATGCGGGCACGGCATACGCGACGATCACAAGCGTTCTTGATGACCCTGAGTTCGCCGCGGTGGTCCACCCGCTCGACCGCGAGCGCGTCATCGCTGAGCGCGACGACGAGAACGTGGAGGAGTGAGCATTGGCGAACCTCTTCTTTCGACCAGACGAGCTCCTGTCCGAAATCGAAGCGCTTCGGCAACTGTGCGCCGGCTTCTTGGCCCCAGATTCGTTTCAACTTCAGGAGTTGGCTGGCGACATTCGCGGCCTGAAGGAGCAAAAGAGCGGAAGACTTACCTTGGAGATTCCCGAAGATCGGCCGTTGATGACCAAGCCGAGTGAAGGGCAGTTCGAGCGAGCACCACGCTCGTCTGGACGAAGTGTTGTGGCGAAGGTCACCGGGAAGTGGGACGTCAAGATCGTGAAGACCAAGGTTCCGGATCAGAGCCGGCCGAACAAGAAGGCAAGGGAGTTGCTTCTCCTGGACTTCGTTGATCGAGCATCGACGGTGATCCATGTCGTGGACGAGGGGGGCACCGACCCGATCGCCTGCTGGAAGATGGAGCTAGGCATTAGCAGTTCACCGGGATGCTTCTTCCACACGTTCGCTTCCGGCGATGCTAACTTCCCGGTTCCACGGCACCCGAACCTTTTTCCGACACCGATGTCGGCGATTGGGTTCGTTCTGGGCGAGCTCTTTCAAGATGAGTGGGAGCAAGAGGTCTCAAAGGCCGGGTTCGATCCACCCCAGCGCTGGCGCTCGATCCAAAGCCGACGGCTACTGGCGCTGTTTGCTTGGCAGATGGAGCTTGCCAAAGCAGCCACTGCGAGCCCGTGGTATGCGATTAAGGCGGGGAAGCCGCTACCCAGCATATTCCTATGAGCGGAAGATGGAGGATGCCGGATCGGTTCGGCTTGTGTCTCCCGCCCTCACCCGGCGTCGGTTCAGGCCCTCTCAGCCGAGTCTTTCGCAGGCCGGGGAAAGTCGGTACTTGCGAGACTCGTCCGCTTAGCCCTGTTTCGCCATCGGGTCGCGCATGGGCGCTCCCCGTGAAGCTGAGAGTTCGGTGGAGCCGGTGTCGATCGCGACGGCCAGGCCCTCGCAGTTCTAACCGCGCCCTGCTCGCGCACGGGGTGCTCGAGTGACGCGATCCGGGGCCTTACGGAACGGACCAGCTACGGGCGGAACCGACGCGGACTCGTGGCCGCGGGGCGAACTCGCCGACGCGGACTCGGCCGTACTCGGCGCTGGCGAAGCTCAGGTCGACGATGGTCTCGCGCAGGGCGTCGGACTCGGGGTCCTCGGTCGCGTCGTGGCCGATGCCGAGGGCGCGGCCGTACGCGTCGCGGGCCTGACGCAGGAAGGTGAGGAACTCCGGCCGGAGGATGGCGGCTCACGCCAAAGGCCGCCTGCTGGGCTCGCCCCGATGTGGGTTGCAATGAGTGAAGCCGGGGTCGCGCTGGGTACGGCCCCGGCTCCTGGTCAGTTCGTCGGCGCGACCGGGTCGACAACCGGCAGCGGCTCGTCGAGGTCGACCTCGGGCTCCTCTTCGCGGCGGCGCGGGCGGGTCTCGGCGCGCTGCTCGTCGAGGGGCTTCATCGCGCGTCGTCCTTGGGGTCGAGCTCGCCGGCGAGGACGCGGCCGTAGTCGATGGCGTCGGCGAGCTCGGTGGCGGCCTTCTGCAAGCCCGCGCTGTCGATGCTCTCCGGGAGGGTGTCGCCGACGCCGAGCGCGTCGTGCGGCTCCTGGATGAACGCGAGGTAGTCGGCGCCCGCGAGGGCCTCGAAGCCATTCGCCGGAACGGCCGCGTGCCACGGTGACCGCGACGTCGTCTGAGCGCGCCAGGAGGTGACCGGGGCGGGAAGAAGAAGAGGCCCCACCCAGACTTGCTGGGCGGGGCCTCGTGGGGGCTTCACTCGGGGAAGAGGCTCAGGCGTCGGCCGGGACCGGCGCGGGCTCGTCGACGACGGGGGGCGGGGGGTCGACCTCGGGGAGGGGGCTCTCGATGTCGGTCTCCGGCTCCTCGGGCTCGCCGCCGCCGCCGCGGGCGCGGCGGGCGAGGGTCTCGCGGTAGGCGTCCAGGGGGCCGACGGCGCGGCGGAAGCGGGCCTCGCTCGCCTCGTCGCCGGGGACGAGCTCGCCGACGAGGACGCGGCCGTAGTTGGCGATGGCGTAGCTCAGGTCGGTGATCGAGTCGCGCAGCGCGGCCGTCTTGGGGTCGTCGTTGGCGTCGTGGCCCATGCCGAGGGCGCGGCCGTACGCGTCGTGGGCCTCGCGGAGGAGGGCGAGGTACTCGGGCTGGAGGACGGCGTCGAGCTCGGACGCCAGGCCGTCGCGGTCGATGCGCTGGAGCATGACGTCGGTCTGACCCCACTGCTCGTACGCGGGGAGGCGGAGGAAGCCGGTGCCGTCGGGGAACAGCTTCGCGAGGAGGACGGCCGCGCGCTGCGCGAGCTCGGTCGGGGTGAGCTCGGCGGCGGCCTCGAGCCCGTTGCGGATGGCGAGGGCGATGGTGTCCTCACGGATGTCGGAGGCGCGGATGCTCGGCGGCTCCGCATCGCTGCGCGCCATGAGGACGAGGCGGATGCCCTCGCCGGTCTCACGGACATGGCTGGCGGCGCGCCGCAGGGCGGCGCTCGGGTCGGGCGGGGTGACCTCGAGCAAGACGCGAGAGAGGAAGACGCCCGAAAGGGCGCTCAAGCGCGGCGGGCGGAGGTACTCGGACAAATCACGGCGATCCATTCTGGATTCTTTCCCGGAGAGAGCCGACTCGAGCACCGCGCCCGATGTGGTCCCCCCTGCGATGCGACTTCCATCGAGGCGTCTCCCCGCCGGTTTCGTCCTCGCGCCGATTTTTCTCGGGCCGTCCGCACGCGAGGACTGTCGACGGCGTTCGCGCTGGGCGGGCCCGAGTCCGATCGCTGTCCACGGTGTCCCGGAGGTACGTCGCGCAGTTCGAACGCTGGCCGCAGCGCTCCAACTGTGCGCGCACAGTCCAGTCGATAGAGCGAATCAACTGGACTGTGCACGCGCAACTCAGTTGATTCCCGTTCGCAACTGGACTGTGCGCGCACAACCCAGTTGATTCCCGTTCGCAACTGGACTGTGCACGCACAACCCAGTTGAGTCCCGTTCGCAACTGGACTGTGCGCGCACAACCCAGTTGATTCCCGTTCGCAACTGGACTGTGCGCGCACAACCCAGTTGATTCCCGTTCGCAACTGGACTGTGCGCGCACAGTTCAAACGCCGCGGATAGTGTTCCCAACTGCGCCCGCACAGCTTCGCGGGCGGCCACGCTCGATCGCGAGGCGCGCTCCGGGGACGCAACCGGCCGCGCGGAGCTCCGATGCAGCGCTCACCACGGGGAGGCGCGGCATGGGATACGAGGAGCTGGCGATCACGGAGCGGGACGACGAGGGCGCGGCGCGGGTGAAGCGCCGGGTCGCGGAGGGGCTGCTGCGGCTCCGGCGGGGGTTGGACGCGCACTTCGCCCTGCCCTGCGACGACGGCGGCCCGGCGGCGCGCTCGCGCGTGCGGCTCGCGACCTGGAACATCCGCGAGCTCGCCACGCGCAACAAGTATGGTCGCCGCCTCGACGACGCCTACTGGTTCATCGCCGAGGTCATCCGGCGCTTCGACGTGGTCGCGCTGCAGGAGGTGCGCGGCGATCTCGAGGCGCTGCGCCGCGTGCTCGAGCTGCTCGGCGAGGGCTGGGACTACCTCGCCACCGACGTGACCGAGGGCCGCCCGGGCAACGGCGAGCGCATGGTGTTCGTCTACGACACGCGCCGCGTGAGCTTCGGCGGCGTGGCCGGCGAGCTGACCCTGAGCGGAGGCCGCGTGCTGCGCGACGCCCGCGGGGTGGAGCTGAGCAGCGACGCGCCCCTCGAGCTGCGCTTCGACCGCCGCCGCGAGCTCCGCCTGCCCGACGGCGTGGCGTCACGCGCGGGCGAGTCCGGGCTCGAGACCGCGGAGGGCGTCTACGTGGACCTGCCCGAGGGCGCGACCCTGCGTCTGCCGCCGGGCACGCGCCTCCGCCTGCCGGCCGGCACCCCCGTCCGCCGTCGCGGCGCGCGGCTCAGCCTCGGCCGCCGCGTGCGCCACGTGCTCGAGCGCGGCCAGCGCTTGCAGATCCCGCGGCCGGCCCGCGCCGACGGCGTGCTCCAGTTCGCGCGCACCCCGTACTACGTCTCGTTCCGCGCCGGGTGGCTGAACGTGATCCTCTGCACCGTGCACATCTACTACGGCGAGGCCGGCGCGCGGAGCGCGGGCATGGAGCGCCGCGTGGCCGAGATCGAGCGCCTCACCGAGCTCCTCGGCCAGCGCGCGCGCGACGAGGGCGACAGCGACTCGCGCAGCCTCTTCGTCCTGCTCGGCGACTTCAACATCGTCGGCAAGGGCCACCGCACCATGAAGGCCCTCGAGCGCCGCGGCTTCGTCATCCCCGAGGGCATCCGCGAGATCCCCGCCGGCACCAACGTCGACCGCACCAAGTTCTACGACCAGATCGCCTACCACCGCCGCCCCGACCGCGTCCCCCGCGTCCGCCCGCTGCGCGCCGGCGTCTTCGACTTCTTCGAGCACGTCTACCGCACGAGCGACGAGGCGTCGCTCGCGGCCGAGATGCGCGCGGAGCAAGCCGCGTCCGGCTCCCGCGCGAGGCCGTGGCCCTACGCGACCTGGCGCACGTACCAGATGTCCGATCACCTCCCCATGTGGGTGGAGCTGGAGACCGACTTCGCCGCGGAGGCGCTGCGGGGGATGCTGGTCGATATGCTCGAGTAGAGAGGAGCGCTGGCAATTGTTGCGAGTGGTCGCACGAAGAGGTTGGGCATGGGGAAGATCGCCACGTCGCCGACGACCCGCGCCAGACCGCGGTGACCGAGCGGCTTGTCACCGGCGACCGAGAGTCGTACTGCGTGGCGCTCTTCCGCCAGACCGGACCTCAGCGCTGGTCTGTGGTGGTCGGTGCCCGGGCGGGCTCCACCGACGCAGCACGCCTCCTGGCCGGCGCAATACTCTCCCAGGACGTCGAGCCCGTCTGCGGCGTCGAGGACCGGGAGAACCCCATCGCGTGGGCGCTCGGCGGCGCAACCCTGCTGGCACTTCTACTCTTCTGGGCGCGAGCGCGGAGCGGACGACGTACCTCGAGTCGAGCCGACGGGGCCGTCGGGAGGCCAGGAGACGCGGGAGTCGGGGACTCGTGTCACCGGAGATGCCCTCGACTGCGACGACGCACGCGCTCGAGCGCGGCCACCGCGCCTCACCGAGCTGCTCGGCCAGCGCGCGCGCGACGAGGGCGACAGCGACTCCCGCAGCCTCTTCGTCCTGCTCGGCGACTTCAACATCGTCGGCAAGGGCCACCGCACCATGAAGGCCCTCGAGCGCCGCGGCTTCGTCATCCCCGAGGGCATCCGCGAGATCCCCGCCGGCACCAACGTCGACCGAACCAAGTTCTACGACCAGATCGCCTACCACCGCCGCCCCGACCGCGTCCCCCGCGTCCGCCCGCTGAGGGCCGGCGTGTTCGACTTCTTCGAGCACGTCACACCGCGTCGACCTCGGGCGTCGACTTCGCTCGGCGTCGCCAGCTGGTCGTGACCCTCGGATCGACACCGGACAACCCGGTAACCGTGCGACGCGCGTGGTCAGGTCAGCGCAGCATGTTGAGCTGCACGATGGGCGACGAGTCGCTCTCGGGCTGGGCCTGCGACCAGATGACGTCGAGGTCACCATCGGAGTCCAGGTCGGCGAGCGTCGCCATGCCCCCCACCGCTTCGTCGGACACCAAGACCGGCTCGAGGAACCGCCCGGTGCCATCGTTGCGTGCGACCCTCCCATCACTGAGCAGGAGGTCGGGGTAGCAGTCGCCGTCGAGGTCTCCGAGAGCGGCCGTCTCGGCCCGGAGGGCTTCCCCGACCAACCCATGATGGATGAACTGATGGCTACCGTCGTCCTGCGTCAGGGCCACGAGGAACCCACCCGACCCCATGGTGCAGTTGAGCGCCAGCACCAGGTCACGGTCGCCATCTTGGTCGAGGTCCGCGACGAGGCCTAGCCGATGCCCAGAGTATGCACCGCACTCGCTCATCGCAAGCGAAGCAGTCCGCGTCCAGGTCCCGCCGGGGCCACTCATGCCGAGCCAGAGGGTGTCTCTGGTGAAGATGAGGACATCCTCCACCCCGTCTGCGTTGACGTCGCCGTCGAGCAGGGCGAAGAACTCGTAGTCCGCGCCGAAAAGTGCGGGCCCATCGACCTGCTCGCCCCTGACGTGATCACTCTCGACGACGAAACGATAGAGCGGTGCCGAGCCACCGGCGCCGGCCTTGGCCCAGAGCGATCGCGACTCGAAGAGACGAGCGAACGTGAAGCCGGAAAAGTCATTCACTCCGTTCGTGACCCTGTACCACCCCGCCGAGCCCGGCATCGGAAACCACCGGACCTCGTGTGACTCGTATCCCGACGGGGCGTATCGAATAGCGACGAAGCTCGAGGGGTCGCCGTCGGTCGAGCCGATGAGGACTGGCATCCCGTTCTCCTCTACGCCGACCAGCGGCTCGTGCAGCTCGGGAAGCGCAACGAGCTGACGCCCAGGGCCATCCAGGCCCGCACCCGACCAGGTCCCGACCCGAACCTCTCGAGGACTGTTGCCCGAGAATGAGACGAGCTCCAGCATCCCGTCCCCGTCGAGGTCCGTCACAGTGGCAATCGAGCCGCCGAGGTTCGTCGGGATGCCAGCACCAAGGGCGAGCGTGCCTGGCGCTTCGCAGCGAGGGGTCGCGGCGTCTGGGTCGGCCCCGGCGTCACCTTCGGCGGCGCCGTCGGGTCCCGGCCCCGCGTCGGGTCCCGGAGCCGCCTCGCACATGCACGGTCCGTAGCTGCCATCCCGGTCGCAAACCTGCGCACCGGTCAGCCCGTTCGTGCAGGTGCACGCCACAGACATTCCTGCGGTGCACGCGGGGCCGCCCGAGCATGCTCCGAGGGAGACCGCCGTCACAACCAACAGACCTACCCGAGGCCAGACGTTCGCCATCTCGAGATGCTGCCAGCCGCGGGTCTCTGATGCAAATCCGATAGCGCTCGTCAGGCCCCCGGCGGCGTCGCTCGCGTCCACCCGTGCGCGCCGGCGTCTCCGACTTGTTCGGGCAGGTCTACGGCGGCGAGGAGGAGGCGACGCTGGCGGCCGACATGTGCGCTGAGCGTGCTGCATCCGTCATGGCGGCCCTGGTCCTACGCGACGTGGCGCCGCACCGGATGTCCGATCACCTCCCGATGTGGGTGGAGCTGGAGACCGACTTCGCGGCGGAGGCGCTGCGGGGGATGCTGAAGAGCCCGACGGTCTAGGCGCGGGCCCATGAGGACACCGGGCTACCAGGCGTCGAACACGAGGGCGAGACGAGGCAGGTCCCTCATTCGCGGCTGAGATCTGCGAACAAGAAGCTCGTCTGAGAGCGCCGCACACCAGCGCTGAGCTGCATCCGAATCCCGACGACTTCGTCCGGCTCCAACTGTACCCGACCGGCGGATTCGAGTGGAAGGCACGGCTGCCGGGGAAGGCACACCTCGACCGCCATCGCAGGGGCGAGCGCCTCGTCCCGGCCCACCAGCACCGTCAACTGCCGCATCACTTCGGCTTCGTTTCGGAAGCTGAAGCACCGCGGTGTGGGCGTCGCCAGGGAGACAGTGAGCTCACCGAGCTCCCCAACCAAGACCTCGCGCTCGTCAGGACACGAAGTCGGCTCTGAAGCCTCCACGACGCCGAGATCCAATGAACCATCGCCATCTCCGGGCAAGGAGATCAGCGTCACCACGTACTGACCTGACGGGATCTCCGCTAGCAGCGTACGGTCGGAGTCAGTTACGAATCCATCGGCGGCCAGCTGGTCTCTGATGCCTTGGGAGACCGTACCGATCTCACCCACTGCTTGTCCGCTGCAACCATGCAACTCGAGCCACTCGACTCCACTCGCGGAACTGAGCGTCAGCTCGAGCAGATCGCTCGAGGAATGCCAGACGCTTCGGTACGCCCCGTCGCGAGTCAACAGTGGGTCCACCGACGGCGCGCAGCTGAGCTCGACCCGTGCGGTTGTGGAGCTAGGCACGGTTGGATACGAACAGGCCGGCAGGGGATGGCACCAAGTCCCCGTCGAAGAGCCCCGGGCCACCCAGTCTTCGACCACCTCGGTCGCCGGGACTCCCAACACCCGAGCGAAGCCGGCTTCCACGGCCTCACGCTCGTCGTACAAACGCAGCTCGCTGTAGAGCGAGAGTACGCTTTCGATACCGTATTCGCCTATCAGGTATCGGACAAACGAACCGCTCATCGCGTACCTATGGGGGATGACACCGCCAGCATCGAAGGCATCACCCGCCATCCACGCGAGCAGATTCCGGTCTGGCAGACCCGCAACATTGTCCGAAGGATCGCATCCGATGGACTCGGCTATACCCTCCTCCATGACGCGATTGCTACGACCATACTTCGCCAGCAGAAGCGCGTGAACGATCTCGTGGTTGTCGACCCGGAGGTATGTATAGACAGCTCTCGCTTCAGCACACCTCGCTGCCGCCCCGCATACCGCCCGGCGGAAGCCGCTGTCCGCCAAGTAGTAGTCGATCTTCTCACCGGGGCGGAGCGGGGCGTCCAGATACTCCGAGAGCGTCCTGTAGACATGTTCTAGAGCACCCAACCGTCCACTGCACAGTGGTCCGTTCTCAGCGTCCGCGAAGAGTCGGAAGTGATCCGACTCGGATACCAACGGCGGCGCCGACACGCACGCGGTGGCCAAGACGCATACAAGCGCCACCGCAGCGTGAGCGACCCGAGCTCTGTAGACGGTTGAGGACATTTGGTGACACCCGACGCCCAGGGAATCATAAGGCTGTTCGAGCAGGCGGCGTGGGTGAGCTGCGGGGACGCTCTTCGTCTTATTGTCATTCGCGAAACGCACCGGGATCATTGCGGTTGCCCCAATGACGATATGACGATGAGCGTCCCGGGTGCTGCTGCCCTCTACGCCGCCCACGAGCGTCGCGTCGCAGCTTCCATTTCCAGTGCGTGAGCGTTCTTTGGAATGAAGGCCACGCGTAGATCGGATGACAAGGCCAAGTTGTCAGGTCACGGCACCAAGGTCTAGCGAGAACGTCGTCATCCCTAACTCATCCTTGACCGCCAGGGCCTGACCATCCAGGACCACGTCCTTGAACTGCGAGGCGAAGATGAGCTCGTCGGGCTTGGTTTCGAGGATCGGAGCGTCGTAGATGACTACTCCTTTCCGCTCGACCTCGAGCGTAAGGATGAACTTCTCCATGTCGAGGCTGCAGTTCAGCGAAGCCTTGAGGCCGACGGGCCGAAAGATCCTCTTCTTGAAGGTCCACTCGTTGCGATAGCCACCGACCCGGAACTCGTCGATCGCTGCCTTCATCTCCAAGAGAGGTATGCGGTGGCGATGCGCGCATTTCTCCAGCCCCTGCAAGAGCATTCCGATGAAGAACTCGTGGCACTCTGCCGGACGCAGCGAGTCATACTGCTGCCGATCGAACTTCACCTTTGGGACCGCTACCTTCTCTCCTTCGATCGGACAGCCTTCCTTTGGCTCGCGGCAGCCTTGAACGGCGATGCTTCCGAAACCCTCGGTTCGAAACCTCAACGGCGTGATTCGGCGTCGAACGAAATTGCAGAGATACCGTGATCGGAACTGAAAGTCGCTGCGGTAGATCCGTTCGTACTCGTCAACGTTCAGATACAGAGAGATATCCTTCAGCAGCATCACGGCCTCCTGTGCTTGCTCGGGTCCGTGAGATGCCCGGAGCCTCGCAACCGACTTGCGTTAGCGCGCTCCCAGTCGAGAACCCGTATTCGGGCACCCGGGCCCGCATGAGTCTGCTTTAGGCATGCCAGGGGAAGGTCCTGATCCTGGTTGCGGTCCAGCGCGTTCAGGGCCGTCTGAATCGCATGCATCATGTCTTGCTGCGTCACGTCCTACGGTGTCGCGGGTGCGTTCGCTTGCTCCCTCGATAGAAGGCTGTGGGAAGCTCGCCCCCAAACGAAGTGCTCAGACCCATCCAGGCTGAAGAGATGCAGCGCCGGCTCACCAGTCATCGACGGTTCGTCAGCGTACTCGGTGGCGTGGTGCGCCACCACAGCAACCCGATCTCCCGCAGACGACAATGCAACCGTCGAGTAGTAGTTGCCTCCCGCGATTCTTGCCAGGCGCCGACCACTCTCGATATCGAGCAGCAGAACCTCCGACGGCGCGATCTGCGCGGCGACTCCTCCGGAGAGAGACAGTTCGTGCGGGGGACTGGAGAGACCCGTCGAGCGCGTGGTCCAACCGGCGGCGCCATCATCGGCGGGCTCCCATACCAGCAGTCGACTCCTCGCCCCCCGCTCGAAAGCTACGACCTTGCCGGCGGCCTCGTTCACGAACGAGAGAGGACCGTCGGGACGGGACGACTGATACACCGACGCGCCAGCCCACCCGCGAGCGGTCCGCCGATGCGCTTCGATGCGTTCTCGGTTCTCGTCGATGACGAGGAGCATGTCGCCCTCTCCCCAGGCGACGTCCGAAGCCGCGATCGATGTCACGACACGCCGCCGTCGCAGGTCGAAGACGATCGCTTGCGAACCTTCCATGTCGTGCACGCGTGCGGCGGTGAGCGTCGCGAAATGGCCGGATGGCGATAGGTAGATGGCGCTCGTGGGCTCGAGGCCACGTGGATCCCACCGAAGAGTGGAGCGAGGCCCTCCACTCAGGCTCCCGGCTGAAATGCGCCACTCCGGAACATAGCAACCGGGAGTTGACTCCCTCTGAGGCGGGGCCTCCACCGTCAGCACGCGCCCGCCGGGCCGCAGGTCCACAACGGGCGCCGTCGCCAACCAGCTCGCACGGCCCGTGGAGTGCAGCCACGGGCGCTCCTGGTTGAAGGCAACCACATCGCCGTCAGGGGCCAGCAAGGCCGTAAAGCCGCCTTCCCGGTCGAAGCGGAGTGCCTCGGCACGAGAGAAACTGTCGGTGCACGCAGCCCCTACGTTGGGAGGGAGGCCGAGCAGGCAGAAGGCCCCGAGGAACAGAAGCTGCCTCATGGCGCCAGCCAGTTGCGAGGAGGCCTGGGAGGCCTGGGGACGCTCTTCGTCATATCGTCATTCGCGAAACGCATCGGGATCATGGCGGTTCTCCCAATGACGATATGACGATCAGCGTCCCCGTGCTGCTCGCCCATGCTGCTCTCCGCCGAACGCCGCGGAGCCGGGAGCTACTCGGCGTCTCCGGCGCCTTTCCACGGGTCGCCGGGCAGGCGGCTCACCAGCGCGGCATGAACGCGGGACCACGCCTCGGCGGGTTCGTGATCGAGGCCGGTCCTCAGCAGCGGGGGCACGTCCGTCACGAACGGGACGTCGATGATCTTCGCCGCCATGTTCGCCTCGAACTGCGCGCGAGTCACGGGGGTGCCGCCGAACGTCATGTACTCGCCAAACGCCCCGAGCAGCAGGTCGGCGTCGAACTCGGGGTGGTCCAGCGCCAGGTCGAGGTCCAAGAGGTCGCGCCCCTTCTTGCGTTGGTAGAGCGCTCGCAGCTTGGTGCCCAGCAGCTCGGGCATCGTGTACGTGGCGATCTCGGCGGCACCCGAGAACCAGCGGTTCTCCACCTCGAGCGAGCGCGTCGCGAAGCCGTGAACCGCAAAGTGCTCACGCGTGTTGATCTCCAGCTTCACTCGAGCCTGAACGACCGGCGCCATCGTGGTCTCGAAGCGGTAGTAGAGGGTGAAACGCCCCTTGCCAGCCTTCCACTTGGGCTGGCCGAGCCAGGGGTCGAGGGCGTCGCGGATCTCGTCGATGAGCGGCCCGATGGGCCCCGCGTCTCGCTGGACGAGATCGATGTCCTCCGAGTAGCGGCCAGGCGGGTCGAAGAAGAGCTTGTGGAGCGCGGTGCCACCGCGGAACGCCGCCTGCTCGGCGATCGCCGGCCGGCTGAACATGTCGACCAGCGCTCGCGAGAGGACCAGGTCCTGCTCGACCTGCCAGTCCTCCCCCCAGGGCGCGATCTTCCGCCATGCGGTGATGCTCGCCTTGGGGATCACAGGTCGGGCTCCACTTCGTCGTTCACGAGGACCCGCCATCGGGCGTCGAGAGGCGCGTCGGTGCTATCGCGCGCGCTGGTGAGGGGTGTGGGCAGGAGACGCTCGCCGGCCAGCTTCTTGGCCAGAGCGTCGGCGAGCTTCGACTCCCCCACGAGGTCGAGCAGCCAGCCGAGGCGCTGGACGTCGCTTCGCGCGACGCGGTCGGCGCCCGCAACGAGCTCGTCGGGATCGATCTTGTCGGCGAGCTCGGAGAGCATCGTCGCGACGTTGTTCCAGTGGCCGCACGACGCGGGGAAGCGAGCCATGTCGAAGGCCGTCGTCTCCGGCGTCGAGACCACCATGGTCCCCGTCTCGGTCTGCACGCGCTCGGTCGCTGCGCCCTCGACGAGGTTGCTAACATGGAACTCGACCCGCACCCGCCCGACCTCGACAGCCCGCTCGACGGCGTCGGTGATGACCTGGAACGCCATCGGCTGCTGATGCCCCGCACCGTGGAGCGCGGCGGCGCTGAGCAGCCCGACATAGTATCGGCGTCCTCGGTGGCGCATGAGGTCGTCGATGAACCAGCTCGCCGGTGGACTCCCGGCCGAGCGGTACTCGCGAGGCACCACCACGAAGAAGTCGCGGCGTGGACTCACGATTATGCCGTTCTTCTTGAGGCGGTAGAGCGTCATCTTGATCGCCGCGTCGGAGGCGTCGGTCACGCCCTCCGCGTCTCGGCGCGAGAACGCGTACCGCCCGTCCTCCGGCAGCCTCTCGATCCAAGCGTAGAGGGTGCCCGGGCTCGACATCGCTCAACCTCTCGCAAAAAGTAACGCGACGCGTAACGTTTCGCAACAGAGTCAGCGCAGGCGAGGGTGCGGCCAGATGGCAGACGGCGCCGCGGGGACGCTCTTCGTCTTATCGTCATTCGCGAAACGCATCGGGATCACGGCGGTTATCCCAATGACGATATGACGATCAGCGTCCCCGGGGCTGGCTCAGCACGCCCGGTGCTGGCTGACTGACGATATGACGATGAGCGTCTCCGGTGCTGCTGCACCCCCGCTGCCGCTGCCCTCTACCTCGCGACGACTTCGATGTCGCGTAGGAACGTGGCTCGGTAGTCGCTGTCGAGCTCGAGCGACGGCTGGCTTTCTCCTCTGATCCAGAGCGCGGAGTCGTGGCCACACTGGGTCGATCCGCTACTCGGCCGGTCGGCGTAGCCGATGACGTAGGGAACGCCGTCGGCGACCGCGAGACCGCTGACGCCCCCGCAACGTGGAGTGGAGAGCATCTCGAGCGCACCGTCGGTTCCGTCAGCGTTGGCCGTCCAGACGATGGGCGTCTCTTCATCGTCCACTCTACCGGTGTACGCGACGTAGACCCTACCGCCCTGGACTTCGATGTGGAACGCGAGGCTGGAGTAGCCGCCGACGCTCGGACCGCCGACGATCTCGTGCCGCTCGAAGGTCGTGCCATCTCCCGTCCACATGACCCGCGTGCCACCGTCGGTACCGAACGCATAGAGCCGCGAATCATCGCTGGTCAGCGCATACACGGCGCTCGACGCGCCCGTGACCGGGAGGGCGACGACTTCGGTGCCGTCGATCCAGAGACTGGCGGGGATGTCGCCGTCTCGCTCGTACATCGCGATGTATGTGCGGCCGTCGAATCGTTCGATGTCTCCCGCCTCGTACTGGTCCTCGTCCGTAGGGGACTCGGGATGGCGCAGCCACTCGCTCCCGTTCCAGAAGAGGATCCAGGAAGAGCGCCCGCCTCGGAGATACCGGCCGGCGCGCAGCCACCCATCGGTCGTGTGCGCAAACGCCTGGTCGAAGTAGCTGTCCCCGCTGTCGACAACGGGCTCGACGAACCCGGCAGCTCGCGTGGTATCGGTGGTCTCGTCTACGGTCCAGACCACCCACTCCGAGCGCTGCCGCCCGAGGACTTCGACATGGCTGTCGTCGACCACCCGCACGACCCTGACCTGCGAATCGTCGGTCGACAGCGTGCGACGCTCGCCATTCCACCAAAGCGTGGCGTTGTCCGTAGTCGCGCTGGTTTCGACGTCCGCCACGATGAATATGTCGGCCTCGGGGAGGGGACGGCCCGCATCCCCGAGCCCGGTGTCTGCAAGCCCACTGTCGAAGAGAGCCTGACCCGTGTCCGGCTGGCCTGAGTCCACCGGCGAAACCGTGCTCCCGTCACATCCGGCGACAGTGAGCAAGGCGAGAACCGCGGGACCACGAAGGCGGGAGGGGCTGTATGCGCGCATGACGCGTAACCTCTCACACCCGGGAACGCCCGACAACACTTGCCCCTCATCGCCCAGGTCTTCCGAGACTCGCAGCCGAGCCTCTCGGAGTGCGGTTGGGGTGGCCCATTGGGCGCGGGTAGAGGAGGCGCCGGGTCCTAGGGGGGCAGCGTTGTTCAGGAGGACGGCGGCGCCGCGGGGCAGGAGGACGACGCGGCGCCGCGGGGCGCTGCGGGGCGGCGCCGCGGGGCGCTGCGGGGACGACGCGGGGCGCTGCGGGGACGCTCTTCGTCTTATCGTCATTCGCGAAACGCATCGGGATCATGGCGGTTATCCCAATGACGATATGACGATCAGCGTCCCCGGTGCTGGGACCGTCGCGTCACGCCGCAGCGCCTCCTCGAGGCCGGGGCGGAGGCGGTCGAGGCCGCTCTGCTGCACGAAGGCGGCGACGATGGCGACGTCGGTGGCCCGGGCGAGGAGCGGGAGGATGTGCCGGGCGAAGGGGTCGTCGGCGCCGGTGGCGAGCGGGCTGGGCTGGGCGAGGTAGTTCCCCTTGCTGGGGATCACGTGCCGGACGCCGCCGCGCGGGTCGTCCATGTCGCCGCGGTAGCGCGGGATGACGTGCACGTGCAGGTGCATGACCGTCTGCCCGGCGGCCTCCCCCGCGTTGAAGCCGACGTTGTAGCCGTCGGGCCTGGGCGCGAGCTCGCGGTCGAGCTGGGCTTTGACCTCGTTGACGGCGTCGAGCAGCGCGCGCTGCTCCTCTCTGGTGGCGTCGAACCAGGTGGCGACGTGCCGCTCGGGCACGATGAGGGTGTGGCCGGGGGAGACGGGGTAGCGGTCGCGGAACGCGAACACGAGCGCGCCGGACCAGGTGCGGTCCTCGGCCGGGAGCGCGCAGAACGGGCAGCGCTTGTCGCTGGGGGACGACACCGCGGGCGAGGCTAACCCGCGTGGGGTGTGGGGGTCGATCTACAAGGCAGGTTGCAGCAGGAATGCTCGAGCGTGGGGTGGGGACGCTCTTCGTCTTATCGTCATTCGCGAAACGCACCGGGATCATGGCGGTTATCCCAATGACGATATGACGAAGAGCGTCCCCAGTGCTGCTGTGGCGAGTGGGGCGGCGTCCAGCTCGACGGGTGCGCCTGAACCACGGCCTTCGCTGGCCGCAGTGCGTGGCATGCAGGGACGCACCCGCGCGGGAGCCGACATTCATCATTGTGTAGAGCGGCCGCGGCTGACAAGCTCGCTCACGTCTCTGGGAGGAACGATGAGCACGCCTCCGACCGAGTCTCTCGCCGGCGACGAGACGTATCGTCTGCGGGTGGTCGCGAAGGCCGGGCGATATCGCGAGGCCGACCGGGTCCTTCACGATCTGCGGGTGCGGAGCCGTGGGCAGCGCTCGCGTCGCGCGCGTCATGTCCAGGTCGTGGCTGCGGTCTCGTTCGCTCTCTTGTGCTTGGCGATCCTCTACCTGGTCACCGCGACCTTCGGAGACGGGATCGACCACTTCGCGCCGCTGTCGCCGGTCGCCATCGCCGTCGGCGCACGTCTGGGTTGGTGGACCGCCGATGCCGTGCGACGTCTCTTCCCCCGCGAGGTCGAGGTTCGCTTCGAGGGCGCGGACGGGGTCGTGTTCGGGGAAGACCGGCTCGGACCGCTGGTTCGGGTCGAAGCGGATCCGGCCGAGAACCTGTTGCGGCTGGAGGGCGAGGACTGGAAGCGCGAGCTGGTCATGGAGGACCCGGAATCACCGGTGCGGATCGCGGCGCAGCTCCAGGCGGCGGTGTCCCGCAGAAAGGCAAGCCATGAGTGAACCGATGGACCCCTCGGTGACGTCCGCGCCGTCTCGGGAGGCGCTCCCGCTCATTCGTCGAGCTCGTCCGGCAGCGCGGATCCGCGCGCCTCTGTGTGAACAAGTCAACCTAGCGTCCCCAGGCGTCTCCCTCGCGCCGGTCACGGAGTCACATCTCTGAATACGGCCCCCCGACAGCCCACCGCTTCCATGGCGTTCTTGACCGAGTCGGAGACGATGAGACCGATCGGCCACCGGTCGATCCGGAAGAAATGCGCATCCTCCGGCACGGCCGCCCGGTCGAGCACGAGCTTGGTGAGGCTTCGATACCAACCGGCTAGATCCGAACGGTGATCGGTCACCTTCCACTTCGTGAAGGTGGATCTCTCCTCGTCAACGCATCTGACCAACCTGAGCGAATGCAAGATCACCATGTCTGGCTGCCGCGCTACCTTCACGGGCAGGCATTGGACATCGGAGCTGGCGACTCGCTTCACGGCCTCGGCGAGCTCCGCTGTGGCCAAGGGCCACCCCAGACTGGTCATGCTGTACTCGAGAGCGTGACCCGGCTGATGCACCACAGCCTCGACGGGTCCGGGACTGATCGGCCCGGGCGAGCCGAGAATGGGCTGGTCGCCGTCCGGAAGGAGAACATCTCCAACCTCCCAGCGGCCCGCGAGCGTCATGTCATCGACAAGCCTGAAGTACTTCTTCTTCATGGTGATCGCTGCTCGAGCGGCGGCTCGCTGAGGTCGGGGCATCCCTCGCGGCGCTGGGGGGACGCTCTTCGTCTTATCGTCATTCGCGAAAAGCATCGGGATCATGGCGGTTATCCCAATGACGATATGACGAAGAGCGTCCCCGGTGGGGGCGGGGCTACTCGCAGGCCGGGTCGCGGTCGTCGGACGCGCAGCGCGCCTCTGGGCTCTCGCACCTCGGCGGCGTCGGGCCGTAGGTTTCGCTGTAGTAGGTAGTCGGGACGAGCTCGATGACGACCTCTTCCTCCGCGGCGCGTCCGGCGCGACAGCCCGTGGCCATCACGGTGACGCCGTCCCGCTCCAGGAGCGTCGCGACGAAGACGGCCTCCCGAGGGACGGTCTCGGTGAAGGGCCTGAGGCCGCCCTGCTCCGCGGGCGCACCCTCGAACGTGAAGGCGCCAGCTTCCCAGAAGTCACACGGCTCGACGAGGCCGCTGTCAGCGAGAAGCTCGCCGTCGCCCGACTCGAGCTGGGCGAGCGCCTCGCGGCAGTTCGTGCCCTCGGCGAACGCCACTACGCGGGCCGATGATGCGTGCAGAAACAGCGCCTCCGTGGGGGACGAGAGGACTGTCGCCGGCGTCTCCGGGGCGCAGGCGTAGAGCGAGATGACGGCCACCCATGGCAGCGTTGTTTTCGTCATGTCAACCTCCTCGCTTGACACCCTACCACCATCGCGGGCCGTATCGGGCCTGTTCGTTCGTCGAGCTCGCCCGGCCAGCGCGGGTAGTCTGCACTATCGGGGGGCGGCCGAAGACGACGCGCGCGCTGATGTACGCGGGGCTCCGCGTGCCCCACCAGCCGTAGGCGATCACGTCGCCGTGGGCGTGGGTCCGGAAGTGCCGTAGCCGGTCCCGCGGACCATGTCCCAGGAGCGCGTGTGGGCCTGGTGGGGGCCGGTGGTCGAGTTCGACGATGCGGGTCGCCCAGAGCCCGCGCGACGGAGCCTCTTTACGAGAGCCTTACGTTGGACCCCCAGCCTGGGGCCGGGTGGGATGGTCCCAGAGCCATGACTACTTCATTCGGAACCGCCCTTCTCATCATCGCCTTCGCGCTGCCTACGCTCGCCTGCGGCGGCGAGCCCACGGCAGCCGACAACGCTGGGCCCGCCCACAGCAGCGAGCCCGCGCCAGCCTCGTCTCCGTCGAGCACCAGCGGTCCCGCGCCTGGCGCGCAGCCGGCGACGCTCACGCCCGTCGCCGACGGGGACTCGATCCCCTTCGAGGTCGAGTCCTCCGAGGCTCGGGTTCGGCCGCCTGGCTCTACTGGCGCGTTGCTCAGCGCGACCTCCAGCCAGGGCGAGGTCATCGTGCACCTGGATCGCTTCAGCTACTACTGCAGCCCCGATCCCACGTTCACCGCGACCCGCGTCGGCAACACCCTGCGCCTCAGCCTGGCGCAGCCGGACGCGGCGACCCGCTGCATCAGCGTCTACACCATGGACTTGAGCTTCGGCGGTATCGACCAAGGCGCGTGGCTCGAGCGGGTCGTGATCGTCGGACCCGACGGCGCCGAACAGCTCGCCGGCGACGTCGTCCGCTCCCGCTGAGCGCCGGGTTGGTGGGGACGATCCTATTCGTTCGTCAAACTCCATGCCCGGACCCGGTCTGCGGAGACGCGGCGCTGCGGGACGCTCTTCGTCTTATCGTCATTCGCGAAACGCATCGGAATCACTGCGGTTGTCCCTATGACGATATGACGAAGAGCGTCCCTGGTGCTGCTCGCCTCTGTGTGAACAAGTCAACGTAGCGTCCCCGTCGGCGGCGTTCCTCAGCAGGGAGCGCTGAGGCTGAGCGACGCGCATCGCCGACTGATGGCGGAGCAGCTCGGCCCGTTCAGGTGAGCGACTATCGGAGCTCGACGAGCTCGGACGGGCCGGTCTCGATGGTGCCGACGCCGGGCGCGAACCAGAACGACCACGCCCCCATCCCGCCCACCTGGGTGACCTCGATCTCGAACGCGTCGAAGGTGCCCGCGCCCACCGTGCGCCGGCCCTCGCGCGCCACGCGGTAGCGCCAGCTGTTGTCGAACGGCGTCGTCATGCCCGCCGACACGGTCGAGCCGGCCTGGCGGCTGGTCCACGTCTGGCCCACGTAGAGCTCGGCCCCCATCGTCCTGAACTCGGGCCGGTAGGTCGTGCGGGTCGAGAATGGAGTGGACACTCCATCGCGACGGGTCGTGCCGCTGGTCTCGCTCGAGATCGCGTAGCTGCCCGTCTCATCGCAGCGCGCGTGACCGACCGACGTGTAGGTCTGCTCGTACCCGTCCCCTCGGTTGGAGCCCGTCGACTCCGACGTGTAGCTCACCGAGTCACCCGTCTGCGTCCACTCGGTGATCTCACTGGTCGACTCACTGGTGGACGTGTCGGTGACCGTGCGAAAGCGATAGCGCGCGCCCAACCGGACCCCGCTGAGCTGGCACCCGAGCGGTAGGCTCGGCCCCGCGTCGATTCCCGCGTCGAGCCCTCCGTCGACGCCGCCATCGGGTGCGCTCGCGTCCGGGGCGCCGCCGTCGGTCGTGCCGCCACCGTCCGTCGCGCCGCCGCCATCCCCGGGGCGGTCCACTCCGGCGTCGCAGCCCTCGCAGAGCCCATCGGCCGCGTCACATCCGGCGAGGACGAGGAGCACGAGGAGCGGCCAGCCGAGGCGAGTCATGGCGTGAGCTACGCCCGACGGCCCCTGACCTTCCCTGCCGCGGACTCGCGGGGACGATCCTATTCAAACATTCGAACTCCACGTGATAGAGGGCGGCATGCCCACGTACTACGAGCTCGAGGTCTCGCTCTACGACCTGCAGCCGCGGATCTGGCGGCGCTTTCTGATCCGCGACACGGCCACGTTCGCCACGCTCCACGAGGCGATCCAGCTGGCGTTCGGGTGGGAGAGCTGCCACCTGTGGGAGTTCCGGCGGCCGACCCGCGGAGGGGGTCCGATCGCTGGGCCGCCGGACCTGGGCTTCGGCGAGGAGACGCCGGACGCGGCCAGGGTGAAGCTGTCCGCCTTCTTCGGGGAGGCGGAGCGGTGCGACTACATCTACGACTTCGGCGACGACTGGCGGCACGACGTGAGGCGCGTGGCCGTGCAAACGGAGTCGAAGGCGTTCCAGCGCCGGCTCCTCGCGGGTGAGCGCGCCGCGCCGCCCGAGGACTGCGGCGGCTGGCCGGGGTACGAGCGCGTCGTGGAGTTCGCCGAGACGGGCGAGGACCCGTTCGGCGACGGAGACCTCGAGAGCTGGCTCGGCGACTGGCGGGCCGACGCGTTCGACCTCGCCGCGGTGAAGGCGGCGTTCGATCGTTGAGCGCCGATGGGTAGAAACTCCAGGCGGCGATGTGGGGACGCTCTTCGTCTTATCGTCATTCGCGAAACGCGGCGGGATCATGGCGCTTCTCCCAATGACGATATGACGAAGAGCGTCCCCCGTGCTGCTCGGCGCCGGCTCCGCGGGTGAGCGCGCCGCGCCGCCGAGGACTGCGGCGGCTGGCCGGGGTACGAGCGCGACGTGGCGAGGCGGGGACGCTCTTCGTCTTTTCGTCATTCGCGAAACGCAGCGGGATCATGGCGCTTCTCCCAATGACGATATGACGAAGAGCGTCCCCCGTCTGCTCCCCCACGCCTTCAGACGCGGATCACCGCGATCGGAGAAGGCGCCGAGTGACGCGCTGCCCTCGACGCCGCTCCGGGTCACGGCTAAGCCCGCGGCATGGGGACCTGGGCGGGAGCGTTCATCGAGAACCCGAGGCGCGCTGACCTCGGCGAGGTTCTCGCGTCCCACCATGTCGCGCTCGAGGGCTCGGCGGACGCAGAGTGGATCTACGTGCTCGCCGAGACGTCCTTCGCGAGCCTCGAGGCGCCGGCGTTCGCCGAGCGTCTGTCGCGCGAGCTCGGCGGGAAGGTCATCGCGTTCTTCCTCCAGAGCACGGCCAGCGTCGAGGAGATCTTCGTCTACGACGCGGGCGAGCGGGTGCGTCACCTCTCGTTCTCGATGGACGAAGGGGGCTGGCTCGCGCACGAAGGCGACGTGCAGGACTGGGAGGCGGCCTACTTCTTCGAGGAGGGCCATGGCACGCGTGACGGCGAGGGGTGGCCCCTGAACCTCGACGACGAGATCGGCGACGACGAGCGCGCCGCGTACGAGGCGGCGCGCGAGACCGGCGACGCGACGCCCGTGCTCGAGCTCCTGCACGTCGGCTCGGGCTGGGGCCTCTACCGCCTCGCCGAGCATTTCGGGGTGCGCGACGGCGAGCCTCACGCGATCTACCAACCGCCCAGCAACCGGACCTTCCGCTGGAAGACGTACGCCGTGGTCGCGCTCGTGGTGCTCTTCTTCGTCGGCATGTTCCTGCTCGGGGCGCTGAGCGGGCCCGGCTGAGCGACAGCCTCTCGTATCTTCGCGCCGAGGCTGAGGCTCGCAGCGGCAGATCCCGTCCGTCTTGTCGGTTCGGCCGCACGGCCGGGGCCCGCGCCGGAACCGTCTCCCCCGTCGGTCATCGGCGCGTCCGCTGGGATGCCGTCCAGGGAGCACGAGGCGGCGATGCGGGGACGCTCTTCGTCTTATCGTCATTCGCGAAACCCATTGGGATCATGGCGCTTCTCCCTATGACGATATGACGAAGAGCGTCCCCCTTGCTCCCGGTGCTGCTGAAGCTCAAGGACGATAGACCCAGACGCGGCTGCCTCTTCGTGGCTGCATGACGACCACTCCGAACCGCGGGTCGTAGTACCCGAAGGCCGGCTCGGAGCGGAGCGCCGGGCCGTCGAAGGCGCGTGTCTGCCACGACGCCGTGCTCACGTCGTACTCGTAGACGCGGGTGGCGTCGTGGCCGGGGTGGACGAGCACGAACCGGTCCGCCGCCTCGGCGTAGACGAGCGCGGAGTCGCTGTCGGAGGCCTGGACCGGCGGGGGGGCGGTGGCCGTCCATTCGTTGGTCTCGAAGCGGTAGAGCCGCGCCCTCGGCGCCCGGCTGATGTAGACGCCCTGGCCCACGTAGAGGATCGCGTCGTGGGTCGGCGAGTACTCCCCGAGGCCGTCGGGCTGCGGGAACGCGCCGTCCTCCGCGAGGCTTTCGAGGGAGGCGCCGTCGTTGGGACGGATACGGGTCCAGACCCCCGTGCCCGCGTCCCAGAGGAACATGCCCGTGCCGCCTCTCCAATGCGCCGTCGCGTAGACGAAGCGGGTGCCACCGACGTGGATGATGGACAGCGCCGCGTTGGACTCGACGGGCGGGGCGCCGACCTGATCGCGGTAGAGCTCCCACCGGTTCGAGTCGAGGTCGAAGTACACCATCTTCGTGAGGTTCTCGCCCCGGGTGGGCCGCTCCGGCAGGTCCCACGCCCATTGATGCAGGCTCATGCCGAACGGTTGGGCGGCCGCGAAGGGCCACATGAGCCGGCGGTTGACGGGGTCGTAGTTCAGGGTGTCCCACGTGTGCCAGGGCTCCAGCGGGCCGTGGCCCGGGTCGTTGACCGAGAGATATCCCTCCGGATGCAGCATCACGTTGTCGCGCCACCAGGTGCGATACTCCTCCGTCTCGGACAGCTCTGCGTCGGTCAGCTCTTCTCCCGCGATGAGCCGCTGAACGAGCCGCTTCTGCGCGACGCGAGAGTTGAAGTTGCCGCCCGCGGGGCCGTAGAGCGCCTGCCACGTGTTGCTGCCCAGATGATATTCCCAGACGTCGTTCAAACGATGAGGGCTGCCGTGGTTGGCGCCGGCGTAGAGCGCGCTCTGGCGGTCCGGCGCGTACGCCATCTGATTGCAGAAGTCCCGCCCTCCGGGCCCGTATCGGAACCAGTCGTGGTCCTCGTATCCCGCCGGTGGGTGCACCGTCACCGTGGGCAGGTACATCGCGTGGCCGCGGGCCAGCGCGTTGATCTGCGCGACGATGTCGGGGACGTCCTCGGGCGTCGGTGCGACCGTCGGGGGAGAGGCCGCGTCCGCGGCGCCGCCGTCCTCCGCGCTCGCATCGATGAGGCCCGCGTCGCTTCCGGCGTCTTCGATCGCGCTCCCGGAGTCGGAGCCCGAATCCGGCTCGCCGGTGTGCACTTCGTTGGAGTCACACGAGCTCGCTCCGAGAAGGAGGAGCGCCGCGGCGAACAGTCTCTGCGTGGGCATTCGTCACGCTGACATGTGCGTCCTCGGTCCGCTGTTTCACTCTCTGCGCGAATCGGCGAGCTCGGGCAGGTGTATGGGGTCGTCCCTACTGCGGGCCGCTTACAAGGCGGCGCCGGCGCTCCTCGGCCTCGGCTGAGCGTCGACTCGGGCCTACGCGGTGGGCTCTCCACAAGAGGTTGTGAGGGGTCACCGCGGGCGGCACGAACGCCTGCACCGACACGCGATAGCCGCCGGCCTCGAGCCGCAGGGTCCGCTCGGTGTCGATGAGGGACTCGACGAAGCGCCGCCGGACGTGCGCCTGGGATGCCACGCCCAGGTGGTCGGCCCACGCCCGCGCGGTGTCGGAGAACTCGATGGCGCTCGAGTAGCAGCAGGGGACGGCGAGCACCCAGGGCACGCTCGCGGCCATGGCCTGGTTCACCACGGCGTCGAAGGCCGGACCGCAGGCGTGGAGGGCGACCACCACCTCGGCCGCGGCGGGCCATGCGTCCGGGTCGGCCACGTCGCCCTGGCGGACTTCGACCTGCAGGCCGGGTACCCGCGCCACCGCCCGTCGCGCCGAGTCCGCGCGCTCGGGCTCGCGCTCGATGACCGTCACGTTCGACCATCCCAGCAGCCGCGCGGCCATGAGCCCGACCGGAGCCCGGCCCGCGGCCGCGTCCACCAGCTTCGGATCCGGACCCGTTCGAGCGAGCGCCGGCAGGATGCCCGCGAGCTGTGGGATCTTCTTGACCTCCTCCGGCCGCAGCGAGCTGTCGGCCCGGGTCACGTAGAACGCCCGCAGCGCCTGCTCGACGCTCGCCTCATCGAGGCGAGCCAGGATCTCCGGCGGCGGCGTGTACTTCATCGGCGGCCCGGAGCATGACCGCTCTGCGTCCCGAGCGCGAGACGGGGGACGCTAGGTTGACTTGTTGACTTGTTCACGCGTGAGAGAGGAGGAGTTTGACGAATGAATAGGATCGTCCCCGGGTCTCACGCGGGAGGCAGGAGCCGGGCGACGTCGAAGAGGGTCTCGTGGGCGGGGAGCGCGGGCGTGGGAGCGCTGACGCGGCAGCCGAGCCTGCCGAGACGGTAGAGGCCGCTCTCGAGGGCGTCGGCGGCCGGCAGCCAGACGCCGTTCGGTCTGGCCCACGCGGCGCGACAGGCAGACTCGGGGAGGCCATCGGGCCACGCGCGGGGCGCGCCCGCGTCGAATGAGTCGGGAGTCACGGAGACGAGACGTCGACGCGGGACGAACGGGTCGCCATGCAGCGCAAGGTCGGTGAGCAGATCGTTCAGGTGGAGGACCGACTCGGGGAGGGGCGCGGGGTACATGAGGCTCGGCAGCATCGCGCCGGGCAGCGGCTCGACGGGCTCACGGGCCGCCCGCTCGTGGAACGCGCGCGGACGTCGCGGCAGGAGCGCCTCGACCCAGACCTTGCGGTAGCCGCTCCCGTCCCGGGCCGCGACGACGACCGTGTTCCAGTCCGCGCCCGAGGTGACGAAGGTCTGCCTCGGCGCTCGGCCCACTGCGGCGGTCAGGCTCGCGACGAGCTCTCGCCCGCGGTCCGGCTGAAGCTGTCCGCCCTCGAGCGCGAGCGCGCACTCGGTGTCCAGCGACGGCGCGCGGAGCCAGGTGTGGTCGTCGTAGAGGACCAGCGTCGGCCACGGACAGCGCGCGCGCTCCCAGGCGATGATGAGCGGCACGGGGCCCTCGACGATCTGCGGCGTGAGCTCGGCGGCGGAAGGATAGGCAGGCGGGGGCTGCGCGTGCTCGGCCTGAGGCCAGAGCGCGAGGAGCGCGATGACGGCGACCGCTGCGAGACGTCGGAACCGAGCGTCGCTCGTGACCTGACCCATCCAGGACCCAACCATACTGCCGCGCGAGCCGACGTTGGTGAAGGAGGTTCGCTACGATGTGGATCCCTCTCCGGAGTTTGACGAATGAATAGGATCGTCCCCGAGATCGCTCGCGGAGATCGGTCAGCCGGGGATGTCTGCGCCGGTCGGGCCCGACTCGAGGTCTCCTTCGATGAGGATCGAGTGACCGCAGAACAGGTCGCCGTCGTCGTGCCAGAAGGAGAAGCCGCGGCCCTCTCGCACGCCGAGAGTGGTGAGAGTCATGCGCGACTTGAGCTCGGCCGCGTCGACCGACTCCTCGTCGTCATCGAGCCAGGTGCGGTTCTTCAGATCGAGGAGCCGCTCGACGGCGTAGTCCTCGATCCTCGCGCGCCAGGTCTCGGCGTCCGCGAGGAGCGCGCGCGCGACGGCCAGCGCCGCTTCGGGCTGTTCGAGATCGTCGGGCGAGACGGTGAGACGCAGCTTGCGGCCGCACCACTCGATCTCGCCCTGGTACCAGGCGAGCCTGCGGTCGAGGGTCAACGGGCCCAGGTCCGGGTCCTCGATGACGACGGGCCTGGTCAGCTCGACGCGCATGGCCGCGAGCTCGGCGTCGTCGCTGGCCCCCAGTGGCTTCTCCACCCAGGCATGCGGCGCACCCATCTCGTCGTGCTCGAGCAGCCGCGCCTGGACGCGAAGGCACTCGTGCGCTCTCGAGAGCGCCAGCCACGGCGCGAGCTCTTCCCGAGTCCCACGGCGCAGGAGGTCGAGCCGCGAGCGCCGGAGCTCTCCGCCTGCGGGCTTCCACGCTTCGCAGCTCACCTGCAAGCCCCAGTCGGATTCGTCTCGGACCCTGCTCAGCGCGCCGCCTCGCGCATCGACCAGGATCTCGAGCACGCATTCGGGCTGCGCGCGGACGTCCCTCTCGATGCGCTCACGGCGGGCGATGATGCGCTCTCGCCAGTCGGGGAGTTCGCTCATGCCGAGAGTGTATCCCGTCCGCCGAGACCGGGGACGCTAGGTTGACTTGTTGACTTGTTCACACGCGGACCTCGCCGGTCCGGCGGCGGAGTTTGACGAATGAATAGGATCGTCCCCGTGCTCCTTCGCGAGTTGGGCAGATGGGTGGGATCGCCCCCTGGCGTATGAGGGCGGCTGGGGGGATGATGCGGCGTGGCGCACGCAGCACGCATCGTGGTCGCCCTGATCTTGCTCGGGGCGGGGTCGGCGAGGGCGCAGGTGGCTCCGCCGCCGATCGAGCGGGCGACGTTCGGGGTGGCGCTCGACGGTGCGGCGGAGGACGCGAGGCTGCAGGCGATCGCGGAGGCGGTGAGCCCGCAGGTCGGTCCGGCGAGCGAGGTGGTGCGGGGCGACGATCTCGAGGACGGGCTGCGGCGGCTGTTCGAGGCGCCCGAGGGGCAGCTGGTGGACACGCTCCGGGTGGAGCGGGACGGGCCCGTCGCGGTCGTGCACGTGGAGGCGTACGCAGACAACGCGGCGCTCATCGTGCTCGACGACGGTGCACCTCCCTCCGGCGTCACGCGGCGCGGAGATGGCTGGTGGATGCTCCCCCTCGGCCGACTCCGCTGGGCGTTGAGGATCGTCGTGGGCCCCGCGGCGCGCGCGCTGCTGGTGACGCGGCTCCCGCCCGTGCATCTCGTGCTCGAACGAACGCAGCGCGGGGTGCTGTTGCGCGGCGCACCCGACGACCCGCGCTTCGACCTGCGGGCCAGCGTCGACGAGCGGGCGGTGGGCGTAGGCCCAGGCGACGCTCGGCGACGCGCTCTCGCGCTCCCACCCGACCTGCCCGCGGGGCGCCACCGGGTCCGCGTGGAGCTGGTGCGGCGGGTCGACGGTGACGTGATCGCGTCGGCCGAAGAGGACTACTTCGAGCCGCTCGAGGTCGAGCTCACGCTCCGCGCGGGCATGGCGCCACGGTGCTTTCGGCTCACGGACGGCGCGGTCGCGAGGCCGACGCAGCTCTACCCCATCGTGCCGGGCACGCGGCTGTGGAGCGACGGGACGCCAGGGGAAGGCGGGCACCTGCGCGGCGCTGAGATCTGCGGCTGGGCGCCCATGTTCTCGCCGGGCGGGGAGAGGAGCGCGTGGCTGTCGGAGAGCTCGAACGACGCGGCGGTGCACCTGACGTTGCGCGTGGAGCCGCTGCCGGTCTGGCTGATGCCGGCCGCCACGGGGCTGGTGTTCCTGCTCGCGCTCGCGCTGCTGGCGTGGGGGTTCCGGCCGAGGCTGCGGCGGCGAGTCACGCACGTCGCGTGGTCGGACATCCCGGCGGGCGGCTACCGCGAGCCCGAGGCGCGGCGGTGGAAGGTGGTGGCCCTGGAGCGCGTGGACGCGTCGATCACGGGCGGCCATGCGATCAGCGGGGACGGTGACTTCGAGCCGTCGCATCCGGTCGTGGTCGCGCCGCCGCCGCCCTCCCCTACCGCGCTGCAGGTGGAGCGCTTCCCGCTCGACGCCGGGGCGGTGGTGGTCGACGGGACGCGGTGGGTCGCGTTCCTCGACGCGCGGACGGCGCGGCGAGTGGAGCGCGGGGCGGCGCCTCGCGTGCCGACGGGCGCGGAGGTCGAGGCGGCGAAGACGGTGGGCTTCATCGGCGAGATCGTGCGGCCGCCGAAGAGTCACGCGCTGGCGTTCGCGGTGATGGCGGCGTGGGCGGCGGCGACGGCGGCCATCGGCTACGTGCCGATCGCGGTCGCGGGCTCGCGGGACCCGGTGGAGCCCTACCTCGGCGGCGTCCTGGCGTGGGCGGTGGCCGCGTCCCTCGGGCTGATCGTCGTCGCGGTCGTTGCGCGCGTCGGACGGAGAGTTTGACGAATGAATAGGATCGTCCCCGTGCTCCAGCGCGCGTCGGACGGAGAGTTTGACGAATGAATGGGATCGTCCCTGCGCTCCAGCTGCTTTCGGTGGCCAGCGTTCGGGTCACTCGGGCGGGACGGGGCTCACTGGCCAGCCGAAGAGCTGATGGCAGGCCACGGCGACCGCGGGCAGATCGGCGGGGGGGTGCACGAGGAACAGGTAGTCGTCGCCGGGGCTGCCCACGTACGAGAGCTGGAGACCGCGCCCGCGCGTCCACGCCGACAAGTGTGACTGCGCTCGCTCGTCATGGATCGGGGTCTGGCGGGGGTCGAGATCGCCGAAGGGGATCGGCGCCGCCGCGCCGAGGACGCGTTCGACCAGGGGCTGCAACGCGGCCACGACGTCCTCGAGCGCCTCCTTCCAGTCGACGTAGACGAGGAGCGGGCCGCTGGCCTCGGGTCTCCGCTGAAGCGCCTGCAGCGCGGCGTAGCCGTCCTCGGAGAGCTCCACGCCGGCGAGGTAAGCCTGGAGCCGCTCGAGCTCCGGGTCGCTCGCCCCGCACACCTTCGCCAGCGCGAGCGCGGCCGCGGCGCGATCGTCCTCGGGCGTGGGGCGCTTCGTCCACACCTCGCACCGGGGCAGGAGCGCGCGGAGGCGCGACACCTCGTCCGCGGGCAGGCCCGCGCCGACGAGGTCCAGGAGGCGCAGCTCGGTGAGCGCCTCGACGCCGTCCGGGATCCGCGCGAGGCGGTTCCCCGCGAGGCTGAGGTACCACAGCTGTCGGCTACGGAGGAGCGCGTCCGGGAACGAGCGCGCCCCGGCGTCGGACAGATCGACGAACCGGAGCGCCTCCAGCCCGAGCTCCTCCGGCAGCTCGGCCGCGCCGAGCGCGTCGGCCTGCAGCACGGCGACGGGCTCGCGCCCGGCGAGCCCCGCCACCGCGAGCGCGCCGCCGCCGAGATCCCACACGCGGCGACGGAGGGGCGGCAGCGCGCAGAACAGGTGATCGGCGAGGCGCCCGGGGACGCCGCGGGTGCGCGCGAGCCCGGCGAGGCGGAGGCGCTCCGTGGCCGCCTCGAGCTCCTCGGTGGCGCGCCTCGCGCGGGGCAGGTCTCGCACGTCGATCTCGACCGGCACCGCGTGGCGGCCCGCGCTCGTCGGGTCCATCGCGAACAGCTCGTCCAGCAGCGCGTCGACGTCCTCGATCGCCGGGCCGGCCGGGAGGATCGGCTCCTCATACCGGCGCCCGTGACGGTGTCCGAGGGCGACGAGGTCGAGCTCCGGCTCGAGCTGACGCAAGAGGCGCCGCTCGCGCTCGTCGCGACCGAGGCGCTCGCGCAGGAGCAGCGCGTGCTCGATCGCGACCGCGGTGCGCTCGGAGTCCCAGGGCGGCGGAGCGGGCGACGGCTCCGGTCGAGGTGGGGGCGTCTCCCACGTGGCGGCCGAGAGCCCCTGCAGCGACGCCGCGGCGTCTTCCAGCCGCTTGGCGAGCGCCTGCCCCTCGCGGCGCGCCCGCGCCGCCTCGGCGGTCTCACCCAGCGCGTCCAGGGCGCGAGCCAGGTCGGCGTAGCGGCTGACCTCGAGATCGGCGTCGCGCGCGACCGCGCGGCGGAGGTGCGGCAGCGCCTCGTCAGTTCGCCCGGCGACCGAGAGCGCGCGCCCCAGCGGGCTCGCCTCGAGGTCGAAGGGAGGCCTCAGCTCGGCGACCTCTTCCGCGAGGGCCAGCGCGGCGGGCACGTCTCCGCGCTCGAGCGCCAGCTGGCTCGCCTGGACGCGCAGCGCGGCGTGGCGAGGGTGCTCGGCCATCAGGGCGTCGAGCGCGGCGCGCGCCGCGTCCATGTCGCCGCGGGCCGCCATCACCAGCGCTCGCCCCCGCAGGCACTCCACGCACGCGGGGTCCCGGGCCAGGCCCTCCGCCAGCTCCGCGTCGGCGTCGTCGAGGCGCTCCCGACGCAGCGCGAGGCGGGACAGATCGAGGTGCAGCTTGGTGAACCCGTGCCGGTCGGCCTCGACCGCGGCTCGCCAGGCGCGCTCCGCGTCGTCGAGGCGACCGACCGTCTCGTAGAGGTGGCCGAGGCGGTGCAGGCCGTCCACCGGATCGGCGGCGCGCGCGAGGTGGTCGAGGACGACCTGCTCGGACTCCTCGAAGCGGAGCGCCATGCCGAGCGCGTTCGAGTAGTGGTGTGCGCCGTTGCCATCGCCGCGCGCCTCTTCGTAGGCCGCCGCGAGCAGCGGCAGCGCCTCGTCGAGGTGGCCGCGCTCGTACAACAGACGCCCGAGGTTCTTGCGGGCCCAGCGGTCCTCTGGGCTGACGTCGACCGCGCGGCGCAGCCAGCGCTCCCCGCCCTCCGGGTCGCCGAGCGCGCCCTCGACGATCAGCCCCACACGCAGGAACGTGTTCGCGTCGGGGCGCAGACGCGCGGACTCGTCGAGCAGCGCGCGGGCGGCGTCGGCCTCGCCCTCGCTGGCGAGCTGCCGCGCGCGCTCGCGACTCAGGTAGGCGCGCTCGGAGACGAACCTGCCCTCGCCCAGCCGCGCCGCCGCCTCTCGCACGAGCTCGAGGCCCTCCGCGTACTCGCGCCGCGCGTCGAAGACGGTGGCGAGCTCGATGACGGCGGGCTCGTCGTCGGGGAAGCGCCTCACCGCCTCGCGCCCGAAGGCCAGGGCCGCCTCGAGCGCGCCTCGCTTGCGCAACACGGAGGTCATGCGGGCGAGCGTTCGCGCGTTGGCCTCCACGCGCAGGGCGCGCAACATCCAGCGCTCGGCCGCCTCCATACAGCCCAGCCGCTCCGCCTGCAGAGAGGCGTTGTACGGGTAGCCCCACCAGGGTCGGAGCCGGAGCAGGCTCGCGTAGACCTCGATCGCGCGGCGCCGCGCCTCGGGGGTCCCGAGCGCGCCGAGGTCCCGCGCGAGCGCCGACGCGGCGTCCACGTCTCGCGCGATGCTGTCTCCTGCGAGGAAGGCGTCGTAGCGCGCCTCGAGCGCGTCCAGATCGGGAGTCGTCATGCGTCCTTCGTGGATGGGATCAGGGCGGTCGAGGCACGAAGACCTCAGGCGAACGGGGGCGAACGGGGAAGATCTTACCCATCTACCCGACTCCGTGGGGACGGGAGCGCGAGACGGGGACGCTAGGCCCAAATCCAGCGCCTGGTTCCACGATGCGCCTGTATTTGGGGCTAGAAGCGCCGCAGGCGCGTCGTTTTCGGGTGAAGCGAAGGCGGCTTTGCCGCCGCAGCGAGGGGCTTTTGCGAAAAGCCCCTGACTAGAAT
>JAVJQK010000081.1 GCA_040218145.1 Sandaracinaceae bacterium
CCGAAGGATCTCGGAGCGCGACGGCCCGGTTCTCGGTTCGGGGCGACGAGGAAATGCTTCAGCATTTTCGAGGAGACACGGGCCGAGAGACGGGTCGTCCCGCCCGAGAGACGAGGAGCGAGGTTCTTCAACGGACTGCTAATCACTCGAACGGCGAGGGGACGTCCTGCCAGCCCGACTCGGCGCGGAGGCGCGCGACGAGCGCCGCGTCCGCGGGCTCCGCCGTGTAGGGGTAGGGCGGGTCGGTCACCGAAGACGGATTGCGCTCGGTCGGGGGCACGGTCCCGTTCGCCCACCAGTTGCCCTCTGTCCGCAGGTTGCCCTCGAGGGGGTCACCGCTCGCGGGGAAGCTGCCGATGCGGGTGACGATCGCGTTGTCGGTCCGGCGCCCCGCTTCGTACACGCTGTTCTCGGCGAAGAAGTAGCCGTCCTGGGTGATCGACGAGCCGTAGCCGCCCCAGTCGATGACCGCGTTGTTGAGCCAGTGGATGGTCGCGTAGCGGGCGCGCGGGTGGCGCTCGCTGGTGCCCTCGAAGAGGTTGTGGTGAGACGTGATGCGCATCGCCGCGTCCCCGGGGCTCTCGTTGTCGGAGCCGATGATCCAGATGAGCGACGCGCGGGACCGGGAGAAGTCGCACCAGCTGACCGTGATGTCGGTCACCGCGTCTCCGAAGCCGAGGGGCTTTCCGTCGCCCGCCTGGGCCTCGAACGAGATGTGGTCGAGCCAGAATCCTCGGCCGAAGCGCACCCGCAGGAGGGTCCGCCGGTCGGGCGCCCCGCCCGTGAAGCGGACGTTGTGCACGACGATGTTGTTCGAAGGCTCCGTGCCGCGCCCCGTGAAGAGGTTGAGGGTGTGCCCGCCGATTCCGATGTTCGCGCCGCGTCCGTCGATCGTCGTGTCGTCGTACACGTAGGCCAGGCCGCTCAGGTCGATCGTGCCCGTCAGGCCCGGGCTGAAGTAGATCCACGTCGGCCCCGTCTCGGCGAGCGCCGCCCGGAGGCTGCCCGCGCCCGAGGCGTTGGTGTTGGTGACCTCGATGAGCCGTCCGCCCGCGCCGCCCGTCACGCCGCGCCCGTAGCCGACGATGTCGTTCAGGAGCGCCTCGTGGCCGGTGAACGCGCCGTCCGGCACGCAGGCGCCCGCTTCGCAGCGCTCCCCGGCCATGCACGCGGGTCCGGCGCCGCAGCCCTCCGGGGCCGGCGCGCACACGTTGGCGTCGCACACCTCACCCGCGCCGCAATCGGCGTCCTCCTCGCACTCCGGCGCCACGCCGCGCTCGAGCGTCACGCTCTCGAAGGCCGCCTCCACCAGGGACGGCGGGTCGTTCGCGGTGAGCGAGAGGCCGACCAGGATCTCCTCGGGCATGACGACCGTGTAGGCGCCGATCGCGGTCCACGTCTCGCCGTCGGCCGACGCGTAGCCGCGGAACGTGTCCCCGCTCCGCACGAGCCGCAGCCAGTAGGGGGCCGCGGTGATCGGGCCGGCCGTCCCCGTCGTGGTCTCGCCCGCGCTCTCGCGGCGGTCCAGCTTGATGGGGTTGGCGGCGTCATGAGACACGAGCACGTGGGCGTGCGCGGCGTCCGCGTCGAGGCTCTCGCGCATCATCAGCCCCGCCTTCGCCCACGGGTCCATCGCGTCGAAGCGCGCGACGCGCGCGGTGATCGAGCCGTCTCCGCGGAGGGTCTGGTAGACGAAGCGCAGCTCGTCCTCCGTGCCCCAGATGTCGCGCCCCGAAGCCTCCACCGTGTGCACGCCGGTCGATGGATCGCACGTCCAGCTGCCGGCCAGCTCGACCGGGCCCAGGTCCTCGCTCGTCCAGTCGTCGCAGGACGAGGGCGTCGGCGCGTCGGTGGGGCGGGCGTCGATCGGCCTCGGGCCCGCGTCGTCCGCGGCCGCGTCGGTGCCCCGCGGCTCGACCGCCCCGTCGCAGGCCGCGGCCGTCACCAAGAACAGAAACAGCCACCGCTTCGCCATGTGCGTCGTCATCCCCCGAGCGTAGAGGGACGGCGCGCGCTGCGCGCGGCTCGAATCGGCCGCTGTACGGCGTCAGCGCTCGTACGCGCCGAGGTCGAAGGCGCCGGGCGTGCGGGGGGCGCCGTCGTGGTCGTACGCGTGCTCGGTGTCGACGCCGAGATCGAGCAGCGCGCTGTCGGCGCGCAGGCGCAGCGCGCCCGCCTCCGCGTCCTCGAAGCCCGTGGGGAGGGTGGTGATCGCCGTCCCCTCTGGCGGTGCGTAGCCCACGTTCGCGAAGTTGCAGTGGTCGAGGGTCAGCTCGACGGGCGCGCTCCCTCCCGAGACCGCTGGGGCGCGACGTCAGACGAGCGCGAGGAACGCCTGCAACAGCTCCGACGCGTGTGGGCTCGGGCGGAAGCGCGACAGCGCGCGGGCGCGCTCGTCGACGCTCATGCCGGCGGAGTAGGCGTCGAGGTAGTGCTCGTAGCGGCGGCGGTTCGCGAGGTGGTCCAGCTCCGGGTGGAACTGGACGCCCCACACCGGCTCGCCCGGCACGCGCAAGGCCTGGAGCGGAGAGCGCTCGCTGCGGGCCAGGTTCTCGAAGCCGTCCGGCAGCCGGTCCGCGTGGTCCTTGTGACCTTGCTGCGCCTCGAAGCGTGCCGGCAGCGATCCGAGCACGGGGTCGGCGCGGCCGGCGTCGGTCAGCTCCATCTCGTAGGTGCCCACCTCGGTGCGGCTCTCGTCGTGCACGATCTCGCCCCCGTGCGCGGCGACGAGGCACTGGAATCCGTAGCAGGACGCGAAGGTGGGGTGGCCGACGGCCGAGACCTCCCGGAGGAGCTCGAGCAGGTGGTCGAGGCCGGGCTGGTTGCGCTTCGACACGTTGTAGTCGCCGCTGCCGCCCACCATCAGGGCGTCGTAGCCGCGCACCTCGGAGAGCGTGGGCGAGCGCCCGACCGCGTCCCACACCCCGAAAGCGCTGCGCGCGAGGCGCGTCCGCGTGGCGAAGCACTCGAGCTCGTGCTCGCGCATCGGGTCCTCGGCGTCCCGGACCTGGATCAACAACACCTTCAGCGTCCGCTGCATGGCTCCCCCTGAAAACATCGCGTGAGCCGCGAGAAGCGGACCTTTCTACGGGGTCCCCCGTCGACTGGCAACACCCCAACCGGACGGTCGAGCCCCGGCTGGGGTGGTCGCCGCCTCCGGACGGGGTTAAGGACCTGGCGTGGACGACCTCCCCATCAGCCGCCGCATCGTGATCCCCGCGGCGGATCTCTCGTGGAGCGCCGCGACCTCGTCGGGCCCGGGTGGCCAGAACGTGAACAAGGTCGCGACGAAGGTCGACCTGCGCTTCGACCTCGAGGGCACCACCGCGCTCCGCGAGGAGGTGAAGGGCCGGCTGCGCCGGCTCGCGGCCAATCGCCTCGACAAGGAGGGCCGCGTGATGATCACGAGCCAGGCCACGCGCGACCAGTCGCGCAACCTGGAGGACGCGCGCGAGAAGCTCGCCGCGCTGATCAAGAGCGCCCTCTACCCGCCGAAGAAGCGCAAGAAGACGCGGCCGTCGCGCGGCGCCAAGGAGCGTCGGCTGAAGGCGAAGAAGCAGCACGCCGACAAGAAGCGCAACCGCAAGTCGGTCGACTGGTAGCGGCTCAGTCGGACGCGCAGGCGTCCGCGAGGTGGTTCAAGAGCCAGCTGCCCGCGGGTCCGGGCGGGTCTGCGGTGCGAGAGATCGCGCTGAGCGGGACGTCCACGTCCTTCGGTTGGTTGGCGAACACGATCTCGACCAGCAGGCCCGCGTCGAGATCTTCGCGCACCGCGTGCACCGGCATGTTGCCCCAGCCGAAGCCGTTCAGCAGCAACATACGTTTCGTGTGGAGATCCGCGATGCGCCACGTGCGCTCCGAGAGGACGCCGCGGTCGAGCCCCTCGGTGAGCGAGCTGCGATCGGTCACGACGATCTGGATCTCGTCCCGCAGCGCGTCCTCGCCGATGGGCCCGTCGACGGCGGCGAGGCGGTGCGAGGCGGCGCAGACCTGGGCCATCGGCACGCGGGTCAGCGGCTTGACGCTGAGCGAGCGCGGGTAGTCGGTGAAGTCGACCGCGATGCCGATCTGGCAGACCCCGTCGTCGACGAGCTTCACGACCGCGCCGAGGGCCTCGACGCGGAGGTGCAGGTCGACGAGCGGGAAGCGCTCCTTGAAGGCGCGGATCCCGTCGAGGAGCGCCTGCGAGGGGAAGAGCATGTCCACGGCCAGGCTCAGCCGGGCCTCCACCCCGGACGAGATGCTCTTGGCCCGCGCGTGCAGGAGATCGACGCGCTCGTCGACCGCCTTCGCGTCCGCCACCAGGGCGCGGCCCGCGTCGGTGAGCACCGGCTTGCGGCCGGAGCGGTCGAAGAGCTCCACCTCCAGCAGCCGCTCGAGGTTCGCGATGGAATAGCTGATGGCGGACTGGACGCGCCGCAGGCGCTTGGCCGCCCCGGAGAAACTCCCCTCCTCGACCACGCACAGGAAGACCTTGATCTGGTCGAGCGTGATGGGTGCTTCTAGGTCGCTCATGTCCCCGTCGTCTCGGTGGCGATCACTCCGCGCCGGCGTCGCCCTCGGGCGCGCTCAGCTCGATGAGCGTCGTGCCCTCGTCGCCCGCGTGGGGGTGGCAGGAGTAGCAGCTGAAGCCCTCGCCGGTCTCCTCGTCGAAGTCCGCGCCGCCGACGAGCGTCTGCATCGTGGGGAGCACGTCGTTGAACATGAAGCGAACCATCTCGGGGTAGTCGCGCACCATCTGGTGCTGCTCGGGGGTGCCCGTGGCCGGGAGCGCGGGGAGGGCCGCCGACGGCATGTCGAAGCCGTTCTCTCGCGGGTTGGGCCCGTGGCACGTGGGGCAGCCGAAGTCCGCGTACCGCTCTCCGTCGAAGGCCTGGAAGCGCTCGCCCATGCGAGGCACGACCTCGGCCATCATCCAGCGCGCCTGCGCCTCGTGATCCATCTCGTCCCACGCCATCGGAGGGCTGGGGACCGCCTCCTCCACCGCCTCGTCGCCGGTCGTGACCGTCTCCTCGGTGACCTCGGCTTCGTCTTCGGCCGCGGCGCCGCAGCCCGAGAGCGCCAGGAAAATGAGCGCGAACGTGATCCTCATCGGGTTCCTCCGCGCGCGACTCTACCCGGTGACGAGCAGCGACTCCACGCGTTCGAGCAGCTCGGGAGGCCGGAAAGGCTTCTGCAGGAAGTGGGTGTGCGCGTCGCTGCTCGCCTGCGTGTCCGGGTACCCGCTCATGACCAGGATGGGGAGCGCGGGCGAGCGCTCGCGGAGGACGGCCATCACCTCGCTGCCGTGTCGACGCGGCATGGTCAGGTCGAGGACGACGAGGTCGAAGGGGCCCTCGGAGTCGTAGGCTTCGATCCCGTCCTGGCCGTCGAAGGCGGTGCGGACACGCGCGCCGGCGCGGGAGAGCAGCGACTCCACGGCCCGCAGCACGAGCGGCTCGTCGTCCACCACCAGCACGCGAAGCCCGTCGAGCGACGCGGGCCTCGGGGGCTGCACGGGCGGCGCCTCGACGGTCGAGGCCGGCCAGTGGATGCGCACCGTCGTCCCCTCGCCCTTCGCGCTGTCGATGTCGAGCACCGCTCCGTGGCTCCGGACCACGCCGGTCACCACCGCGAGCCCGAGCCCGCGACCTTGCGCCTTGGTGCTGAAGAAAGGATCGAGCGCGCGCCCGAGCGTGTCGCCGTCCATGCCTCGGCCGTCGTCGCGCACTTCGATCCGGACCCAACGCTCGACCCCGTCGGAGGCGTGACCGATTCGGCCGGCTGGCGCCTCGCTCGCGGCCGAGAGTGAGACCGTGATCTCACCCGCGGATCCGTCGAGCGCCTCCGCCGCGTTGGAGAGCAAGTTGAGGAGCACCTGGCGGAGCTGCGCCGGGTCGGCCTCGATGGGAGGCACGGCGATGTCCTCGGCCACGCGGAGCGTCGCGTTCTTGGGCAGCGCGGCGTTGAGCAGCTCCCCCATGTCGGCCACCGCCTCGCCCACGTCGATCGCGTCGCGCTCGGTGCGGGCCTTGCCGGCGTAGGTCAGCACCTGCTGCGTCAGCTCCGCGGCGCGCATCGACGCGAGCACGATGTGCGACAGCGCCTCGCTCGACGGGTGGTCGTCGTCCAGATCGAGCTTCGCCACCTCGGCGTTGCCCATGATGGCCATGAGCAGGTTGTTGAAGTCGTGGGCCACGCCGCCGGCCAGCACGCCGAGGCTCTCGAGGCGCTGCGACTCTTGCATCCGTTCATCCATCACGCGCCGCTGGGCCTCGGCCTCCCGGCGCTCGAGCAGCAGGCCGACGAGCCGACCGAGCAGCTCGAGCGAGTCGCGATCGGCCTCGTTGGAGGGCTGCGGCCGTGGGGTGTGACGCAGCAGGGACAGGATCCCCCAGGCCTCGTCCTCGACGAAGACGGGCACGGTCATGGAGGAACGCACGGAGAGCCGTCGCGTCGCTTCGCTCGCGCCCTCGGGGAGGTCATCCATCAGCCGCGCCCGCCGCTCCGCGAACATCTGACGGATGTCCGGCGAGACGGGCAGGCTCGCGCCTGGCGCCAGGGGGCCGCCGGCCGGGAACGCGCGCACGATCTCGCACTCGAGGGCGGCCTGGTCCACGCGCGCGAGCGTGCCGAGCTCCATGCCGAACGCCGTCACCGCGGTCTCGATGAGCGAGTCGAGCTGCGCCGACACCGTCGCCGCGGGGTTCGTCGCTTCGAAGAGGGAGCGGAGCCTCGCGCTCTGGGTGGCGACCTCTCGCTCGGCCTGCTCGCGGAGCGACACCGCGCCGATCGCGGCCGCGGTGAGCTGGAGGGTCCGCCGCATCGGCGTCGACCACCGCCGCTCCGCTTCGCAGTCGATGAACCCGATGTGACCACGGCAGCGCCCGCGCACCAGGACCGGCACCATGAGCACGGCGCGCGCGCCCGTCGACGCGAGCCCTTCGCGCGCCGCGTCGGAGATCTCCGAGGCCCGCAGGGCCACGACCTCGCCGCGCGCGAGCCGCTCCATGGCCGCGCGCGCATCGGGGGAGGCCTCGCGCTCGCTGAAGACGCCCGGGTCGTCGATCGGGGGGATCTCGTCGGCGTGCCACTCGTGCGTGAGGCGCACCGTCGGACGCCCGCTCGCGCTCACGCCGTGCATCGCGCTGTAGATGCGGTGGGCCGTCGTGGCCCTGCCCACCGTCTCGAGCACCGAGGGCAGCGCCTCCTCGGCGTCGCTCGCCTGGAGCAGCTTCGCCAGCGCGAGGGTGGCCCCGTTGAGCAGCCGCTCGAGCGCGCTCGCCTCCTGCTCGGCCTGCTTGCGCCGGCTGATGTCGCTCGTGATGCCGAGCCAGCGCACGACCTCGCCGTGCGCGTCGCGGACCGGGTGGGCGCGCGTCTCGACCCAATCGTAGCGCCCGTCCGCGTCGGCCACACGGTGCTCGATCGGCGACGTCGCCTGCACGAGGCCGGAGAGGGCGGCGCGGTCGTCGGGATGCACGCGCTCGAAGTAGGCCATCGCGTCGGCGTACGCGGTCTCCCGCGGCAGCCCGAGGAGCCGCTCGAGCGCGGGGCTGACGTAGAGCGTGCGAGACATGTCTGCGCTCGTGACGAAGACGATGTCGTTGAACACGTCCCCGAGCTCTCGGAAGACCCCCTCGATGCTTCTCAGGGACGCCGCGAGGTCCACCTTCCGTCGACGCTCGGCGCGGAAGGCGAGGATCTGCAAGCGCTGCGTGAGCGCGGCCTTGGGCAGGTCCAGCGGGAGGTGGTCGTCGGCGCCCGCCTCGAGCGCCGTTGAGAGTTGGTCCGCGTCCATCGAGCGATCGGCCACGACCACCAGCGGGCGCGCCGCGCGGGCGGTGTCGGCGAAGGGCCGCAGCGTCTCTTCGAGCTCCGCGGCGCCGCAGATCAGGAGGTCTTCGTGCTCGTGCCCGTCCGGGGCCAGGTCCACGACGGAGAGCTCGGCGAGCACCTCCGACCACTCCGGCGATAGCGTGACGGTGCTTCGGTATGTGACGGTTGGTCGGGACACGCGGTTCTCGCTCCACCCCCCAGGGAAAGCGGCTCCCCCCAGATATCCGCATTGGCGTTACGGACATAGTCCCCAAACAGTGGCGTGCCCGCGTCGCGGGCGTCACTCGAAGCGGGGGTAGAGCGCCTCCGCGAAACGATCCGCCAGCGCGCGCACGCCGGTCTCGGCCGCGAGCTTCTCCACCGCCGCCTCGAGGTCCGCGCGCGCCGTCACGCGATAGCTCGACGCGCGCGGCGCCAGGCTCGGCAGCCACGCGGTGTGGAGCGAGAAGCCGGTTCGCCACTCGGGGGAGGCCAGCTTGCACACGGGACCCGCGGCGAGGTCGCCCGCGTCCAGCACCCACAGCTCGGTTCGCGCGTCCGTGTAGACGGTGCCGACGAGGTAGCCGTCGAGGGGCGAGCTGGCGTTCGGCTTCGGCACGAGCTGGAGCGAGCCCGCCATCACGCCCACGGGCAGCGCGTATCGGTCGCCGATGGTCAGGCTCGCCGTGTCGAGCCGGACGATGCCCGAGGGCCGCCCGCCGCCGGCCATCGCGCGGATCTCCGAGAGCGGCGTCTCGCGGTGTGGGTAGCGCTCGTAGAGGTCGTAGACGAAGCGCGTGAGCAGGTCCGGGAAGACGCCCTCCGTGCACCACCAGAGGTGCTCGATGCGCTCCGGGAGCGGGTCCTCGGTGTTGAGCTGCTGCCCCGCGTAGAGCGCGATCGCCCAGCCGAGGTCATCGTCCGTCAGGACCTTCTGGTCGCGCACTTCCCCCGTCTCGGCGTCGATCACGTAGCGGCCGAAGCGTCCGACGTCCATCGCGCCCACGGCGAGCATGCCGTGCAGCGCGTCGTCCGCGCTCGCCCCGTCGTACGCGGAGACGTCGTAGGGGCGGATCCACTCGGCGAGATCGGTCGCGGGGGCGTGCGCGACGTGCAGGACCAGCTGGCCGTTCGCGTCGTCGTAGTCCGCGAGGAAGTGGTCGGCCTCCACCGGGATCTCGACGCGCCGGCAGGGCACGCGCTTGACCCCGTCGTCTCCGACCTGGGCGTCCGCGCGCAGGTCGGCGCGCTTCAGGACGTAGAAGACGGTGTAGGGGAGCTGCGGCTTGGTCAACAGCGCGCGCAGCAGCATGTCGAAGCCGTCGGGGGTCATGGGATCGTTGAACGCCGATTGCATGCCGATCTTGAAGCCCGTCTCGAGCACCACGACGTGCTCGCGGGTGACGGCGATCTGGTGGACCGACTGCGCGATGCCGACCTCGCCCCCGCTCGGCAGCACCATGCGCCAGCGCTCGAAGCGCCCGCTCCCATCCCAGCGCACCACGTCCGTGAAGGTGTCCGGCAAGAACGGCAGCCACGTGTCCTGGAAGCGCTCGAGGCAGCGGTCGACGCGGGTCGTGGCCCGCTCGAAGTGCTTGAGCAGCCAGCGATAGGCCTTCTCGACGCCGGCGAAGGTCGCCATCTGATGAAAGACATGTTGTGCCCAGCGAGGGAGCTTGCTCAGGAGCGCGACGAGCGGCACCGTCAGCGCGAAGTTGGCGATGCCGCGCCCGTAGTTGACGGTGAACAGCTCGCCGCTCTCCCGGTCGTAGGCGGGGTGCGCGGGGCTGAGCACGGTCGGGAAGACCTGCTCGGGGAGGGCCTCCGGGCGCCAGTCGTGCCGGTCGCCGACCGGGGTGACCACCTCGAGCGAGACGGGATCGATCTCGACCGGGCGGCCCGCGTCGTAGGTGAGCACCAGCCGGGTGGGCGCGTCCTCGATCTTCATCGGGGTGAAGGCGGTGTTGGCGAAGTCACGCGTGCCGAGGAGGCTGATCCGGACGAGCCCCGCGTTCGCGAAGCGGAACCGCTCGAGCTCGGGGTCGGTGTGCGTCAGCTCGTCCGCGACGTAGTCGAACGTCTTCGCGAGCCGGCTCGTGAGCGTCGGCCCGTCCGCGAGATCGAAGCGCGTGACGAGGCCGTCTCCCACCATCAACGTCGTGCGCCGCGCGGCCGGCTCCGCGTCGAACGTGTGCGCGGGAGACACCATGAACAGGTGGCCGCCGAGGTCGTCCGGATACTCGCCTTCGACCACGTCGAGGGGCAGGGCCGTCTGCTCCGTGCGAACGGTGTCGACGACCGACCGAGGGCAGCGAGGCTTCATGGCGCGAGAATATCGTGAAGCTCCTTGCGGTGTCAGCGTGATCGGAGAAGATCGGTGCACCCGTGATCAAGTACATCGGCAGCAAGCGGAAGCTCCTCGCGCCCATCGTCGCCGGCGTCCGCGGTTTCGGCGGGACACGGAGCGCGCTGGACCTCTTCAGCGGCACCGCGCGTGTGGGCCATGCGCTCAAGCAGGCCGGCCTGCACGTGACCGCGAACGACCACCTCGCCTACGCGTCGACCCTGGCGCGCTGCTACGTGGGCGCCGACGCACGAGAGTGGCGGGCCGAGGCGGAGGCCGTGATCGCCTCCCTCGCGGACGCCGCGCCGCAGGATGGTTGGTTCACGCAGGCGTTCTGCCGCGACGCGCGCTACCTGCAGCCCGAGAACGGTCAGCGCGTCGAGGGGGTGCGCGCGGCGATCACGGCGCGAGGCTTGCCGCCGGCGCTCGAGGCGATCGCCTTGACCTCGCTGATGGAGGCCGCCGACCGCGTGGACTCCACCACGGGCGTGCAGATGGCGTACCTGAAGAAGTGGGCCAAGCGCAGCTTCAACCCGCTCACCCTCCGCGTGCCCGCGCTCACCGAAGGCCCGGGCGAGGCGCTCCGCATGGAGGCGGAGGACGCGGCGCAGGTGGAGGCGGACGTGGCGTACCTCGACCCGCCCTACAACCAGCACAGCTACCTCGGGAACTACCACGTGTGGGAGACGCTGGTTCGCTGGGACGCGCCCGAGACCTACGGCATCGCCAACAAGCGGGTCGACTGCCGGACGTACAAGAACCCGTTCAACAGCCGGCGCCGCATCGCCGATGCGATGGCGCGTGTGATCGAGCGCGTGCGGGCCCGCGAGCTCGTCGTGAGCTTCAGCGACGAGGGCTTCCTCGATCGCGCGGAGCTGGTCGAGATGCTCTCGGCGCGTGGACACGTGCGGGTCGCGACGACGGGCTTCGACCGTTACGTCGGAGCGAAGATCGGCATCCACTCCCCGGCCGGTGAGAAGGTGGGGCGGGTGAGCCACACGCGGAACCGCGAGATGATCTTCCTGGTGGGGCCCGATCGCGCGCGGGTCGAGCGGGCGGCGGCCGCGGTAGAGGCGTCCTTCACGGCTACGGGACTGAAGCCGGAGGAACAGCTGGATTTGATTCCTTGACTTTCATCTCTCTCTGTCGCATACCCTCTCCATCATGACCCGCCGCACCTATCAACTCTGGCGAGCGAGCCTCCTCTCCAGCACGATTTCGATCGGAGCCGCCGTGCCGGTCTGATCCGTCTCTCCTGACGCGATCACGCTGCCGCCCGCGCCTCCAGGCCCGGGCGGTTTTTCGTTCCGTCGGGTCGACCCCGAGACGGGGTGTCGGGGGATCTGGTACCCCCACCCGGTTGTAGCCCGGGCGCCTTCGGGCATTGCAGGTTCGAGTCCTGCCACCCCGATGGGTGACGTATTTCGGTGCGTCATCAAATGGATATCTGCGTCCAGAACAAACCGCATAGGTCGGGCGCTGAGTGCGCAGGCGGGCTTCCAACCCCCGCCGTGCAGGGTTCGATTCCCTGACGACCTGTCGCTCGTGGTCCAACGGTGACGACGCCGGTCTGATATGCCGGAGATGGCAAGAACGACTCTGCCCGAGCGGATTCGATGTCGGGGAAGAAGCGCCCCCTCGCCGAGCGTATGCCTGTCGTGGACCCGGAGCGCTCGAAGGCTCGACAGCTCGCGTCCCGCGCGTGGTTCGAGCTGCGCGCGAGTCGTCTCCGCGCCGTCCGCGCGGTCAGGGACCTGCGCTCCCCGCCCCCGCGAGGTCGTCGCGGCGCGCTGAAGGAGATGCGGCCCCTGGTCGTCTCCCGCACCCCGCTCTGGACGGTCGAGCCCGGTCCGGAGCGACGCCTCGAGGCGGGCAAGGTGCACAACCTCCGCATCGCCGCGCGGCGGCTGGACGATCTCTCCTTCGGGCCGGGCGAGGTCTTCTCCTTCTGGCGCCACGTCGGCCGCCCGAGTCGGTGGGCCGGCTACGCGCTCGGGCGCGAGGTGCGGGAGGGGTGCCTGGTGCCGTCGGTGGGCGGGGGCCTCTGCCAGCTCAGCAACGCGCTCTACGACGCGGCGCTCCAGGCGGGCTTCGAGATCGTGGAGCGCCACGCGCACTCGGTGGTCGTGCCGGGATCGCTGGCGGAGCGCGGGCGCGACGCGACGGTGTTCTGGAGCTACGTCGACCTGCGCTTCCGCGCCCCGGCCGGCTTCGGCCTGCGGGTGAAGCTCGACGCGACGCACCTCGAGGTCGCGCTGCTCGCGCCGGGCGCTCCTCTGGTGAAGGGCGGCGCGACGGGGGGCGACGTCGACGCGGTGGTCGAGCGCACCGGCCCGACCGGCAGCTGCGCGAGCTGCGCGCGGACTTCGTGCGTGTCCAACGCGCCCTCGCTCGCGAGACCGATCGGTCGCACCGCCTATCTGCTCGACGGCGTCAGCCCGGAGATCGACGCGTGGGTGTCGGCCGAGCGCGGTCGGGGGGACGTGCTCCTCGTGCCGCTCGACGGCGCGCGGTGGGGGCGGGCTCGCTACGCCTGGACCACCGAGGGCTTCGGCGCGGTCACCCAAGCGTGGCCACTCGCGATCCGGCGGGCCGCGGAGAGCCGTCGGCTGGCTTCCCAGGGCGCCGCGCGGCAGCGGGCGCAGCTCGCCTCGGACGAGCGGCTCGCGGCGTGGATGGCGGCGCGGCTCGGCCCGGAGGATCTGCACTTGGTGGTGCACCAGCACCTGCTGCCGTTCCTCTGGTGCGCGGGCGCGCTCGGGGGGCGCACCTTCGACGTGGTGATGAAGCGGCTGCCGCTGCGAGCGCTCCAGGCTCGCCTCGACGCGGCCGCGCGGCGCCACCCCGAGAGCTCCACCCTCGCCGACTTCCGGGCGCCGCCCCGTCTGGCCGACGACGAAGAGGCCGCGCTCCGTGCCGCGCGTCGCGTCATCACCCCACACGCCGAGCTGGCGTCCCTCTTCGGGCCGCGCGCGGTGAAGCTGCCGTGGCGTCTGCCGCGAGGTGCGGCGCGGAGGCGCGCCATGCCCGATGGCGACGCCGTCGTCTTCCTCGGTCCGGTCGTCGGGCGCGAGGGCTGCTACGACCTGCGGGCAGCCATGCGGGACGTCGACCGGCCCCTCGTCGTCGCGGGGCACGATCTGGAGGGCGGCTTCGACTGGCAGCGCGTCGTGCGCGCTTCCGCCGATCCGATCTCCGACGCCGCGTTGATCGTCGCCCCCTCTTGGATCGGGGCGAACCCCCGCCCGTTGCTGCGCGCGCTCGGTCGGGGCGTCCCGGTCATCGCGAGCCGCGCGTGTGGCCTCGGCGCTCTCCCGGGCGTCACCGAGATCGACGCGGGCGACGTCGCGACGCTTCAGTCCTCGATCTCCTCGCTCAGCTCGCCGCGGAGCGAGCGGCCGGCGAGCGCGCGCACCTCGTCTGGCGAGAGGCCCTGACCGAGCAAGAACGCGAGCTTCGCCAGCGCCGCCTCCGGCGTCATGTCCGCGCCCGGCACCACTCCGGCGTCCAGCACCGCGCGGCCGGCCGCGTAGCTCGCGCGCACGTGGCCCTTCAGGCACTGCGTGACGTTGACGATCACCACGCCGCGCTCGGACGCCTCGCGCAGCACGCCGAGCAGGTCGTCGTCCCGGTCGGGCGCGTTGCCGCTCCCGAACGTCTCGAGCACGAGGCCTTCGAGCGGGGGCCGGAGGAAGTTCTCGAGGATGGCGCGCGTGATCCCGGGATAGAGCCGGAGCGCGGCCACGTGGGGGCTCAGCTGCGTGTGCACCTTCAGCCCGCCGAGCTCCGGCGAGCGCACCAGGTTCCACCGCACCTCCACGTCGATGCCCACCTCGGCGAGCGGCGGCAGGTTGGGCGAGTCGAACGCGTCGAGCCCGGCGGCGTCGACCTTGGTCGAGCGGCAGCCGCGCAGGAGCTTGTGGTGGAAATACAGCCCCACCTCCGGGATCCGGTAGTGGCCCGCGATCCCGAGCGCGCCGAGCAGGTTGTCGAGCGCGTCGTTCCGCAGCTGCTCGAGCGGGATCTGCGCGCCGGTCAGGATCACCGGCTTGGTCAGCCCCGCGAGCATGAAGCTCAGCGCGCTGGCCGTGTACGCCATCGTGTCGGTCCCGTGCACGATGACGAACGCGTCGTAGTCGTCGTAGAACCGACCCACGTCCCCCGCGAAGCGCGCCCAGTCCGCGAGCGCGAGGTTCGCCGAGTCCAGGGGAGGGCTATAAGGCTCGATGTCGTAGCGGATCCGCCGGTTGCTCCGGGACGGATAGGTGGTGAAGCGCGGTTGGGTCGGGTCGTGGAGCTGCGGCTGCTGCGCGATCTTGTCGGCGAACCAACCCTCGATGGGCTCGAAGCCCCGAGGACCCTTTTTCATACCGATGGTGCCCCCGGTATAGAGCACCATCACCCGCGACACCGGCTCCGCCATCGCGCCGGACCGTAGCACCCCGCCGGGGGGGAGCCGCATCGGGTGGGGCTGGCGCGGCGTCTCGAGGGCTCTGCTGTGCGCGGTCCGAGGCGGGGATCGCCTGCGCGGCCGCCTCCGCCTCCGCCTCCGCCTCCGCCTCCGCTTCCGCGTCCGCCTCCGCGTCCGCCTCCGCGTCCGCGTCCGCCTCCGCCTCCGCCTCCGCGTCCGCCTCCGCTTCCGCTTCCGCTTCCGCGTCCGCCTCCGCCTCCGCCTCCGCTTCCGCCTCGGAATCCGCGTCCGCCTCCGCCTCCGCTCCCGCTCCCGGTCCCGCTGCCGCTGCCGCTGCCGCTCCCGCTCCCGTTTCCCGCTCCCGTTCCCGCTGCCGCTCCCGTTCCCGCTGCCGCTCCCGTTCCCGCTGCCGCTCCCGTTCCCGCTCCCGTTCCCGCTCCCGTTCCCGCTCCCGCTCCCGTTCCCGCTCGTTCCCGCTCCCGTCCCCGCTGCCGCTGCCGCTGCCGCTCCCGTTCCCGCTCCCGCTCCCGCTCCCGCTCCCGCGTCCGCTGCCGCTCCCGCCTCCGCTGCCGCTGCCGCTGCCGCTCCGGCGTCCGCTGCCGCCTCCGCTGCCGCTCCCACTCCCGACTCCGCTCCCGCCTCCGCTGCCGCTCCCGAGTTCGCCGGGTCCGCTCCCGAGGCCGCTCCCGTTCCCGCTCCCGCGCCCGAGTCCGCTCCCGGGTCCGCTCCTGCTCCCGAGTCCGCTCCCGCGGCCGCATCCACTCCCGTTCCCGCTCGCTTCGCAGCCCCCGCCTGTCTGCTGGGATGGACGGCGCCGCGCTCCGCATCCCGCAACGTGGATGGCACTCGTCCTCCGCCATCGACGGTGCCGGACGCGGGCGGGCGAGTAAAGGAGGCCTGCGGCCCCAGCCTGCGGCTGGCTTCGGGCCTTCGGGCCCTCGTCCTTGACTAGCCCACCCGCGCCCTGCGGCGGGCGGGGTGAGGACGAAGGGTGTCAGGTCGACATCCGGGTTGTCTCCGACGGAGGGGCGAGATGCTCCGGATCACCGAAGAAGCGATCGTTTGGCTGCGCTCGATGAAGCCGATCTGGGAAGAGGTGGCGAAGCACGACAAGAACCTCGCTCGGCAGATGCGGGACAGCGCGGCGAGCGTGGTGGGGAACCTGGCCGAGGGCGAGAAGCGGGGCGGGGGGCACGAGCGGGAGCGGTTCGGCACGGCCTACGGGTCGGCGGGCGAGACCCGGGTGTGGCTGCTCTCTGCGGCCGCGCTGGGATACGTGAGCGACGAGGCGGTCGAAGGGCCCGCGGACTGGGCGGACAAGGCGCGCGCGACGATGTGGAAGCTGATGCATCGCGGGTGAGCGAGGCGAGGGGCGGCTCCGGCTTCGGTCGGAGTCGCCCTTCGCGTTCTCGCCGAGCTACGACGCGATGCTCCGCGCGCCGTCCACGCCGAGCTCCGAGCCGCTCTCGCTGCCGCTGCCGCTACCGCTGCCGCGTTCGAATCCGTTGCCGCGCCCGCTGCCGCTGCCGCCGCCGCCGCCGCTCCCGATTCCGAATCCGCTGCCGCTCCCGAATCCGCTTCCGCTGCCGCTCCCGAATCCGCTTCCGCTGCCGCTCCCGAATCCGCTTCCGCTGCCGCTCCCGAATCCGAATCCGCCGCCGCTGCCGTTGCCGCTGCCGCTGCCGCTGCCGCTGCCGCTGCCGCTGCCGAATCCGAATCCGCCGCCGCTCCCGAATCCGCCGCCGCTGCCGAATCCGAATCCGCCGCCGCTGCCGCTGCCGCTGCCGCTCTGCCGCCGCTGCCGCTGCCGAATCCGCCGCCGCTGCCGCTCCCGAATCCGCCGCCGCTGCCGAATCCGAATCCGCCGCCGCTGCCGCTGCCGCTGCCGCTCTGCCGCCGCTGCCGCTGCCGCTCCCGAATCTGCTGCCGCTGCCGCTGCCGAATCCGAATCCGCTGCCGCTCCCGAATCCGCCGCCGCTGCCGCTCCCGCTCCCGCTCCCGAGTCTGCTGCCGCTGCCGCTGCCGAATCCGAGTCTGCTGCCGCTGCCGCTGCCGAATCCGAATCCGCTGCCGCTCCCGGATCCGAATCCGCTGCGTCTCCGCCTGCCGCTCCGGTTGGAGAGCTGGGTAGATGGGTAGTCGGAAAGACGGAGAGGATCGTCCCCGGGCGCCGCGGCGCGCCGCAGTGAGCTGCCCCATTGCTGACCTCGGGCGGCCGCCACAGACTTCCGGCTCCTCCAAAGCGAAAGCCGAGGCACTCGTGGATTCGTCCTTTCTCGATCATCTGAACCGAGAGCTCGCGGGCCTGAAAGAGCAGGGGCTCTACAAGGCCGAGCGCATCATCACGTCCCAGCAGGCCGCCGAGATCGAGGTCTCGACCGGCGAGTCGGTGCTGAACTTCTGCGCCAACAACTACCTCGGGCTCAGCAACCACCCGGCGCTGATCGAGGCGGGGAAGCAGGCGCTCGATGCGCACGGCTACGGCATGAGCTCGGTGCGCTTCATCTGCGGCACGCAGGACGTGCACAAGGAGCTCGAGAAGCGGCTCAGCGCGTTCCTCGGCACCGAAGACACGATCCTCTACTCCAGCTGCTTCGACGCCAACGGCGGCCTGTTCGAGGCGCTGCTCGGGCCGGAGGACGCGATCGTCTCGGACGCGCTCAACCACGCGTCGATCATCGATGGCGTCCGGCTCTGCAAGGCGAAGCGCTACCGGTACGCCAACAACGACATGGACGACCTGCGCGCCAAGCTCGAGGAGGCGCGCAAGGACGGGGCGAAGCGCATCATCGTCGCCACCGACGGCGTGTTCTCGATGGACGGCTACGTCGCGAAGCTCAAGGAGGTCTGCGACCTCGCCGAGGACTTCCACGCGATGACCATGGTCGACGACAGCCACGCGGTCGGCTTCATGGGCGCGCGAGGGCGCGGCACGCACGAGTACTGCGGCGTCATGGGGCGCGTCGACATCATCACGGGCACCCTCGGTAAGGCGCTCGGCGGCGCGAGCGGCGGCTACACGGCGGCGCGCAAGCCGATCGTGGAGTGGCTCCGGCAGCGCAGCCGGCCCTACCTCTTCAGCAACACGCTCGCGCCCGTCATCGCGGCGACCAGCCTGAAGGTGCTCGACCTGCTCGAGGAGAGCGACGCGCTCCCGAAGAAGCTGCACGACAACAGCAAGTACTTCCGCGCGGGCATGGAGAAGCTCGGCTTCGAGCTGCTGCCCGGCGACCACCCGATCATCCCGGTCATGCTCGGCGACGCGAAGCTCGCCACCAAGATGGCCGACGCGCTCCTGAAGAAGGGGATCTACGTGATCGGCTTCAGCTATCCGGTCGTGCCCAAGGGCGCGGCCCGCATCCGGACCCAGATGAGCGCCGGCCACGATCGGGCACACCTGGACCGCGCGATCGAGGCCTTCGGCGAGGTCGGCCGGGACCTGGGGGTGATCGCGTGAGAGCCCTCGTCAAGGCCAAGGCCCAGGAGGGCATCTGGCTCCAGGACCAGCCGCGCCCCGAGATCGGCCCGAACGATGTGCTGATCGAGATCAGCAAGACCGCGATCTGCGGCACCGACATCCACATCTACAACTGGGACGAGTGGTCGCAGCGCACGATCCCCGTGCCGATGACGGTCGGCCACGAGTTCGTCGGCCGCGTCGCCGAGCTGGGGAGCCACGTGCGCGGCTTCGAGGTCGGCGACCGGGTCAGCGGCGAGGGCCACATCACGTGTGGACACTGCCGCAACTGTCGCGCCGGCAAGCGGCACCTGTGCCGCAACACGGTCGGCGTGGGCGTCAACCGCACCGGCGCGTTCGCGGAGTACCTCTCCATCCCCGCGACCAACGCGTTCAAGCTGCCCGACGACGTCTCCGACGACATCGCGGCCTTCCTCGACCCGCTCGGCAACGCGGTGCACACCGCGCTCAGCTTCGACCTCGTCGGCGAAGACGTGCTCATCACGGGCGCGGGCCCCATCGGCTGCATGGCGGTGGCCATCTGCAAGCACGTCGGCGCGCGTCACGTCGCGATCACCGACGTCAACCCGTTCCGGCTCGAGCTGGCGAAGAAGCTCGGCGCGACGCGCACCATCGACGTGCGCACCGAGAACATCGCGGACGTGCAGAGGGAGCTCGGCATGACCGAGGGCTTCGACGTCGGCCTCGAGATGAGCGGCAACGGCCAGGCGCTGCGGGACATGCTCCGCAACATGAACCACGGCGGCCGGGTCGCGATCCTCGGCATCCCGCCGTCCGACACCGCCATCGACTGGGACCTCGTCATCTTCAAGGGCCTCGTGCTCAAGGGCGTCTACGGCCGGGAGATGTTCGAGACCTGGTACAAGATGATCTCCATGCTCCAGAGCGGGCTGGACGTCTCGCCCATCCTCACCCACACGCTCCCCGTCGAGGAGTTCCAGAGGGGCTTCGACGTGATGCGCTCGGGCGAGAGCGGCAAGGTCGTGCTCGACTGGCGCAAGGCAGGGTGAAGCCGCGGTGATCGCCGAGACGCCGTGCCTGCTCCTCGACCGCGCGCGGCTCGACGCGAACTGCGCGCGGATGCGAGAGGCGGTCGCGCGGCGCGGCGCTCGGCTGCGGCCGCACGTCAAGACCGCCAAGTGCGTCGAGGTCGCCGACGCCGCGCTCGGGGACGCGCCCTTCCGCGGCATCGCGGTGTCCACGCTGGCCGAGGCGCGCTTCTTCGCGGCCGCCGGCTGGGACGACATCACCTACGCGGTCGGCGTCACCCCGCAGAAGCTGCCCGCCGCGAAGGCGATCGACGGGCTGACCGTGCTGACCGACGACGTCGACGTGGCGCACGCCATCGCGACCGCGGAGCTCCACGCGTGGCTCGAGGTCGACTGCGGGCAGGGGCGGGGAGGGTGCGCGCCCGACGACCCCGCGCTGATCGCCGCCGCGCGAGCCCTCGGTCCGCGCCTGCGCGGCGTGCTCACCCACGGCGGACAGAGCTACGGGTGCCGCTCCGTCGAGGCGGCCCGCGAGGTGGCCGAGGTCGAGCGCGCCGCGGCGGTCGAGGCGGCCGAGCGCATCCGCGCCGCGGGCGTCGCGTGCCCCGAGGTGAGCGTGGGCAGCACGCCGACCGCGCTCCACGCGGCGAGCCTCGACGGCGTCACCGAGGTGCGCGCGGGCGTCTACGTCTTCTTCGATCTCTTCCAGCACGCGATCGGCTCCTGCGGGCGCGACGACCTCGCGCTGAGCGTCCTGGCCTCGGTCGTCTCCCGGCGCCCGGACGGCTCGGTCTGGATCGACGCGGGCACGCTCGCGTTGAGCAGCGAGCGCAGCCTCGACGCGGTCGGCGGGAGCGGCTTCGGCGAGGTGACCGACCTCGACGGCCGCCCGCTCGGTCGCGTCGTCTCGACGAACCAGGAGCACGGGCACGTGGTCGGAGAGGCGCCGCTGGACCTCGCGGTCGGCGCCCAGCTTTGGGTCTGGCCCAACCACGCGTGCATCACCGCGGCGATGCACGACCGCTATCACGTGGTCGAGGCCGGGCGCGTCGTGGCCGAGTGGCCGCGGCTGCCCGGCTGAGCTTGCCCGGCTGAGCTTGCCAGGCTGGCGGGATCGACTCATATCGCCGGCGTGGCCGACGACGACGAGACCCTTCGAGATGGCGGCGGCGCGCACGACGGGCCGGCGCGCACCTCGCCGTATCCGATGAGCCGGCTCGCGCCCGCGCACGACCTGGTCGACGTGGCCCGACAGATCCAGCAGGCCGACCGGACCATCGGCACCGTGGTGACGTCCAAGCTCGACGTGATCGCCAAGCAGATCCGTCTCCTGCAAGAGGAGGCGCGCGGCATCCTGGAGGGCGCGCGTCGGGACCTCGACCTGCACCGCGCGGAGTGCTCGTTCAGCAAGCGCGCGGGCGGGCTCTATCACCTCTACGAGCGGCCGGACGAGACCCTCTACTTCTCGATGCTCAGCCCCGACGACTGGCGCGGCAGCCCGCCGCACGCCTTCCGCGGGAGCTACCGCCTCGAGGCGGACCAGTCCTGGACCCCCGCCGACGACATCGACGGCGAGGCGCGGCGGCCCGAGGACGTCGTGCGCGCCCTCCTCGAGCCGCCGCCCGAGGGCTGACGCCGCTCAGGGGACCCGCTCGTCGGGGCCGATGTCCGGGCCCGCGCCGAGCGGGCGCGCGTCGCCTTCGAAGTCTTCCGGGGGCATCTCCGTGGCGTCGCCCGCGTCCACGCAGACCGAGCCCGCGGGCAGGTGGTAGTCGCCGCCCGCCAGCCCGAGGAGGCCGCAGTCGTTCAAGAGGTTGCCGCTCGCGCCCGCGAGCCGGTTGACGTCGCCGATCATCGTCAGCCGCGACGAGCCCTCGTCGAGGTAGAGGCTCGGACCGGTCGCCGCGGAGGCCGCGCTCGGGTCGTGCAACGCGTTGTTCACGAAGCGCTCGGGATCGATCTCGCCGCTGGGATACTCGATGAAGGCGGCGCCGCGCCCGGTCGAACCGTGGAACAGGATGTTGTCGGTGAAGCGGCCGAGGGTCAGCGGCCCGCCCGACTCGAGCACGAGGGCCGCGCCTGCGCTCGTGGCCCAGCCGCGCGCCGCGCCGCCGGCGAAGAAGTTGGAGTGCACGACCACGTCGGGGCGCGTCGTCGGCGCGCGCTCGAACGCGACCCAGAGGCCGGCCGAGAACTGCTCCGCGGAGTCGCCGCCGCGCGCGATGTTGTTGGTCACGACGACGCGCGTGATGTTGCCCTCGAGCGCGATGCCGAGCCCGTACTGGTCCACCACGCCCGGCGTGACGAGGTTGCCATCGACGGTCGCGCCGCTGCTCGCGATGCGGATCCCGAAGACGGTCTCGGGCCCGCTGACGCCGCGGATGTCGTTCTTCGAGACGCGTCCGTCCGGGCAGCCGAAGAGCTCCACGCCGCGCTGGATGGTGTGGGCCTCCGAGAGGAGGATCGTGTTGCCGACCACGTCGACCGTCGTCTGGACGGCGTAGACGCCCCAACCTCCGTTGCCCCCGCCCCAGCCGCTGCCCGAGCGACCCACCTGGATGGTGTTGCCGAACAGGGTGGGGCGCACGCCGGTGTTGGTCATGTTGGCGGGGTTGATCGCGACCCCGCGCGACGCGCCGCCGTTGTCGGGCCCGATCAGGGTGTTGTTCGAGATGACGGGCTCGGCGCCGGCCAGGATCGTCACCGCGGTGCCCGTGGACGGCCCGCCGCGCGCCTCGACACGGAACCCGTCGAGCGCGGTCGTCGCGCCCACGCCGCTCGGCGCGCGCACGCCCACGAAGCTCGGCGGCCGGATCGTCGAGACGTGGCTCGCCGGATCGCGGCGCCAGCTCGCGGGATCGTGCCCACCGACGAGGCTGATCTCGTCGACGAGGGTGACGTCTTCCGGATAGAGGCCCTCCGCCACGAACACGTCGACGCCGCCGCCGATGGTCATCGCGTGGGCGATGCCCTGCGCGATGGTCGCGACGGGCATCGCCTGGGTCCCGGGGTTCGCGTCGGATCCCGTCGTGCTCGACACGAACGTGCCGAGGCCGCCGCAGACCGCGTCTTCGGCGCCGGCCGAGCAGTCCTGGGTGACGCCGTCGCCGCAGATCGCGAGCGCGCCCGGGTGGCGCGTCGGATCGCCGTCGTCACAGTCCCCGTCGCAGCCGGTGACTCCGTCGCCGTCCTCGTCCAGACAGACCGGTCCGGCGTCCTGGTCGGGGTTGCCCCCGTCCGGCGAGCCATCTCGCGCGGCGTCCGTCGCCGCGTCTCCGGGGGCCACGCCTCCGTCGAGGGCGGTCGCCGCGTCCTGGCCGGGACTCCCGTCCTCCGGCACGTAATCGATCGTCAACCCACAGCCGCTCGCGACCAGCGCGAGGGCTCCCATGCAAGCAAGTAAGCGAGGCATGCCCACCTCCGCTCCTCACGTTAGCGGTGGTGACACCTCCACAGCAAACGGGAGCCGAGAGGAGGCTACTCGTCCTTCTCGGACCAGAGGCCGCGAACCGGGGCGCTCGATTCGGAGGACGACACCGGCGTGGGCGGCGGGACCTCTTGCACGGAGATGTCGAGCTCGAGGCTCTTCTCCGGGTCGACGATCTCCACGTCGCTCAGGCTGAGGTCGTGCACGCTCGGAGCCGGCGGGGCCTGGCTCTTGGCCTTCTTGGCGAGCCCGAGGCGCTCGGCCGCCTGCCGCACGCTCTTGCCGATGGGCTCGGCGTCGATGGGCTCGGGGTGCGTGCGCAGGATCGCGGCGAGCGCGCGCGCCATCTCGGTCGCGGTCTCGAAGCGGTCCTTCGGGTCGGGGGCGAGGGCCTGCTGGATGGCCAGCTCGAGCGGCGCCGGGATGTCGGTCCGGACCTCGCTCACGGGCGGGATCTCTCCCTTGCGGACCGAGAGCAGCACCTCGAGGTCGTTCTTCCCGGTGAACAGCCGCTGCTGCGAGAGCGACTCCCAGAGCACGACCCCGAGCGCGAACAGATCGCTCTGTTCGCTCGACTTCGCGCCGCTGATCAGCTCGGGCGCGCAGTAGGCGAGCTTGCCCTTGATCACGTTCGGCCGGGTCATGCTCGCCCGGTCCATCGCGCGGGCGAGGCCGAAGTCGGTGAGCTTCACCGTGCCGTTCGTGCCGAGCAGCACGTTCGAGGGAGACACGTCGCGGTGGTAGATGGGCGAGAGCGCGCCCGTCTCGTCGCGGCGCTCGTGGGCGGCGCCGAGCGCGCGCAGCACGTCGACCCCGATCGCGGTGACGAGCGGCCACGGCGTCAGCTGCATGCCGCGCGGGTGAGAGCGGACCCAGTGATGCAGGTCGAGCCCCTCGATCCACTCCATCACGAGGAAGTAGTCGCCGTCGTCGTCGACCCCGAAGTCCATGATCTGGACCACGTTGGGGTGATGCAGCCCCGCGCCGACCCGGGCCTCCTCCTCGAAGAGCCGGATGAAGTGATTGTCGGCGCCCTTGGTGGCGTGGATGCGCTTGACGGCCACGGGCCGCGAGAACTTGCCGGCGCCGCGGATGAGGGCGCGCCAGACCACGGCCATTCCGCCTTCGCCGGCCGGCTCGAGCAGCTCGTAGCGGCCCGCGATGATCTTTCCGGGCTTGTCCCTGCGCATGATCGGGTCTCGGAGACTACCTCGGATCGGCCACCGCGCGCATCACCCTCGATGGAACGGCGAGCGGTCGTGGAGCGCCGCGATCTCGGCCTTCACCTGGAAGGCCTCCGATGGCAGGTAGCGGCCGATGGCGTCCGCCAGGGCCGGCTCGCGGATCCAGTGCGCGCTGTGAATCTCCACCGGTAGCAGGCCGCGCTTGAGCTTGTGAAACCCCTGCGCCCCCGCCTCGAAGTGCGTGATGCCGCGCTCGATCGCCCGCTCGATGAGCTGGTAGTAGCAGAGCTCGAAGTGGAGGAACTCGTGGTCCTCGAGGCAGCCCCAGTAGCGGCCGTAGAGGTGCTGGCCCTTCTCGAAGTTGATCGACGCCGCGACCGCGGTTCCTCGTCGATAGGCGATCGCCGCCACCAGCCGGTGGGCGTGGATCTGGCGCACCGCGTCGAAGAAGCGCGGCGTGAGGTAGCCATAGGAGCCGTGGCGCATGCAGTTCTCGCGGTAGAAGCGATGGAGCGCCTCCCAGTCCGCGTCCGTCAGCTCCGGTCCCTCCTTCACCGCGATCTCGAGATCGCTCTCCGCCACCGCGCGCCGCTCCTTGCGGACCTGCTTGCGCTTCGAGGAGCGGAAGCGCGCCAGGTAGTCGTCGAACGTGGCGTAGCCCGCGTCGTCCCAGTGGAACTGCACCGAGAGGCGAGGCTTGAAGCCGCAGCCCACGGCCAGGCGACGCTCCTCCTCGGTCAGGAAGAGCAGGTGGATGGAGCTCGCGTCGATCTCGTCCGCCGCGGCGCGCGCGCCCGCGAGGAGCGCGCCGACGGTCCGCGCGTGATCGACGCCCTCCGCGAGCAGGAAGCGCTTGCCGGTGGCGGGCGTGAAGGGCGCCATCGCGACGAGCTTGGGGTAGTAGGGGAGCCCGGATTGGTGCGCGGCGCGGGCCCACTGGAAGTCGAAGATGAACTCGCCCCAGGAGTTGTCCTTGGCGTAGAGCGGCAGCGCTCCGATCAGCCGCTCACCCGCCCACGCCGTCACGTGCACGGGCTGCCAGCCGGCGTCCGGGCCGACGCTCCCGCTCGTCTCGAGGGCGTGGAGGAAGCCGTGCTCGACGAAGGGGTCGTCGCCTCCGACGAGCGCGTCCCAGGCCTCCGGCTCGATCCCTTCGAGGCCCGACCTCAGCTCGACGCGCAGCGCCTCGGATTCCGTCGCGTGTTCGATGCCCGCAGTGTCGGGCCGATCCCCGCGAGCGTCCACCCGCGCGGCCGGTCTCGCTCAGCAGTAGAAAGAGTCGCTGATCTCGGCCGGGTCCAGGCCCAGCGGGAGCGGCGGCGGAGGGCGCGAGGCCACCTCGAAGCGCTCCAGGACCACGGGGAGCGGGATGCGCTCGCGGATCGTCTGGCAGGCGCGCGAGAGCTCGAGCGTGGTCGCGGCGTGCGTCATGGCGAGGGCCGCGTAGGCCCGATGCGCGTAGAAGCTGTCGTCGGCCTGGTCGTCGCACGCGAAGGCCACGAACGCCGCCGCGTACGCCGCGTCGGCGGCGGGCCCCTCGAGGGTCTCGGCGACCTCGGTCGCGGCGAAGCCGTGGGCCCAGCACTGCGTCCCGGGGACACGCCCACCCACCCACTGCAGGGCCGTCATCAGCGCGCGTCGGGGCCGCAGATCCGAGATCGGGTGGCGCGCGACGGCGTCGGTCGCGACCTCGAGCGCGGCGTGCACGACGAGGCTCCGATCGACCCCGACCGCGAGCGCGATCTGGACGAGCCAGTCGGGCCGCGGGCAGTTGCGCCAGGCGCGCGAGAGATCTCCCTCCGCGGCGTGGATCCAGCGAGCGACGTCGGTCGGCAGCGTCTCTTCGAGTCGGGCAATCGGGTTCATGAAGCTCTCCCCAAGGGCCTTACGGCTGCAATTGCCGTGCTCTGAGCCGAAGTTTGTGAGAATCCTCGATCGGGCGGACAATCGGGGGACCGGGACCCCAGCCGACCTCCCCCGGGGGAGGGGGCTGGCCCCCAAGCGCCGCTCCGGCCTCGACCTGGGTTACGGTAGCCCCCGAGATCGCAGCCGAAAGCCGGGCGAGGAGGAGAGCATGACGAGACGGCGAATGGGGAGGCGTGAAGTCACACGTCGCGCGCTGACCGTGCTGGGCGTCGCGTGGGCCGCGCCCGCCGCCCTGGCCTGCAGCGAGCGACCCGAGGACGCGCGGCTGCACTGCGACGACACCACGGGGATGGCGCAGCGCGTGATCGCCGCCCGGCGGGCTCAGCACTACGTCGACGAGTCGCCGGATGCGGCCGAGCGCTGCGACAACTGTCGCTACTTCCAGGCCGGCGCGGAGGGCCGCTGCGGCACCTGCCGCGTGCTCGAGGGCCCGATCCACCCGGAGGGCACCTGCGATCTCTGGGCGACGACGGGCTGACGCTCAGCCCAGGTCTCGTCCGACGATCGGCGCGATCAGATCCAGCGCCTCCTGCAAGCGCTCCGGCTCCACGCTGGTGAAGCAGAGGCGCACCCAGCTCTCGTAGGCCTCTCCGGAGGCGGCGCCCGGCGTCAGGAGCACGCCCGCGTCGAGGCAGCGCTCGAGCAGGCCGAGGGTGTCCTCGCCTTCGCGGCGCTGCGCCGAGACGTCGAAGAACACGAAGGTGCCCCCGTCGGGCTTGGGCAGGCCGAGGGTCCGCGCCGTTCGCTCCGCCGCGTCCTCGTAGCTCCGGCGGGCGCGGTTCAGCCACTCGCCGCCTTCGCGCAGCGCCTTGGCCGCGCCGAGCTGCATGGGGCGTGGCGCGCAGTAGGTCGAGAAGGTCTGCACGCCGCGGATCGCCTTCATCGCCTCGTGTGGCCCGTGGGCCCAGCCCACCCGCGCTCCGGCGAGCCCATACGCCTTCGACATCGAGTGCACCGCGACGCAGCGGGTCTGGAAGTCCGAGCGCGCCCACACCGGCGGCGGCGGGAAGCCGAAGTAGAGCTCCTCGTAGACCTCGTCGGACCAGATCCACAGATCGTGGCGCTCGGCGACCTTCGCCACCGCCGCCACCTCTCGATCCGACAGCACGCGCCCGGTCGGGTTGTGCGGCGTGTTCAGGTAGATCGCGGCTGTCTTCTCCGTGACCGCCGCCTCGAGCGCCGCCTCGACGTCCCACTCGGGGTCGTCGAGCCGGTCGAAGAACGGGACCTCCACCGCCTTCGCGCCGCGCTTGCGGATGATGCCGCGGATGAGGGGCCAGAACGGGGCGGGCAGGAGCACCTCGTCGCCCGGGTCGAGGAGCGCCTCGGCCACCACGCTCAGCCCCGCGGTCGCGCCGCTCGTGACCTGCACGCACGCGCGATCCACGAGGCACTCGCCGCGCCGCTTCAGGTGCGCCTCGATCGCGTCGAGGAGCGCCGGCTCGCCCTGGACGGGCGCGTAGTTGTGGAGACGGGGGTGGGCGTCGGTGCGCTGGGCCTCGGCGCGCGCGGCCTCGAGCGGCTCCATCCACGTGTCGCCGACGTGCAGCGGATAGATCGGGCCCTCGTGCTCCTTGGCGCGCGCCGCGAGGCGGCTGAAGACGCGGTCGCTCAGGCTGCCCGCGCTGGCCGCGGTGTGGGGGAATTTCGGCATGGCGGCGGAGTCTAGCAGGCCGTTGAAGTACCGAGCCCGAAGGATCTCGGAGCGCGACGGCCCGGTTCTCGGTTCGGGGCGACGAGATAATGCTTCAGCATTTTCGAGGAGACACGGGCCGGGAGACGGGTCGTCCCGCCCGAGAGACGAGGAGCGAGGTTCTTCAACGGACTGCTAGGACTACTTGGTCACATGTCGGCGGATGATCGCGACGGACAGTGGTTTCGGGCGCGCCGCGACGATGAAGGAGGGGCTTTCAGCCCCTTCGAAGAGGAGCGACGCGCCCGGAGCCGCTGAACGAGCGAGGGCCGT